>JAESPR010000012.1 GCA_016765685.1 Colwellia sp.
CTATACCCAAACCACTTTAAACTGCATGATTCAGTTGGAATTAGAAACGTATTAGGCAAGGCATTGATTGTAGAGAATGGTTGTTCCCTTGTCAAAATCAATAACGCAGCATAAAACGTTTCTAAACCAACCCGTAGGGGACTACTGAGCAAATAATACTCGTCGTTTCATCTGTTTTTAAGGGAACAACCATTAATAAAAAGATGCGCCTTGATTATGAATTGCTCAGTAGTCCTGAACAAGCATTTTGAAGTCGTTTGGGTATATAGTGGCAAAAAGTTGATCATAAAAAGATACCGCTTTGTCTAAATCATTAGTGCCTAACGTAACATAACCTATCATCTGTAATTTCCTTCTAGTTTGAAAGTTTCTTATTTGAAATAAACACTTTAAATAAATTTAAAATTAACTATAAGAACTTAACAGTTTTTTATCAAATTGTTCAGCGCTAATGTTTAAGTTTTTGTTAGAAATTGTTTCTTGCAGTGTGCTCAAGTCTTTATTTACCTTAGCTATCGTTAAAGTATTATCATCTAGTTGGTAAACTTGTTGTAAACTTTGGTAATAGAAAGACAAAATAATTAAAGCATTTTTCTCAATATTAGGATCAGTGTTTTCTGCGGCTGCTTTAATCTTTTTCAGTTTTCGATAGATTAAATTTTGTATTTGTTTTACTTGCCAAACATAATAAATTTCGATAAAAAAAACTGATTTTTTAAGGGTATGTAAAATCACGGCACAGACCAACAAAGACAACACCACACCGAGTAAGTTATACCTAAAGTTACTCACGCCCTCTTGAGAAAAACTTAAAATAAGTAGCTGACCAAAAGTGAGCGCCAATATTAACAAGCCAACAATAAAACCAACAATAATAATGTTTAAATGTTTTCTATAACGCTTTTTATCAATGTTAATCAGTAACATTAAAGGGTGTTCCTTAATAAATGATAAGCGCGATATTATACCCACACAACCTAAGCACTTCAAAGTGACACATTATAATTGATCAAATATTTTTTGGTAAATTTATAACAACTTCAACGCCACCTGATGAGCTTAGTTGGCAACTAATGTTACCCTTGAACAGTTGTGCAACTAAGTTATAAACAATATGCATACCTAAACCACTACCGCCCTCATTACGTTTACTCGTTACAAAGGGCTCAAAAACATGTTCTAACATTTCTTCCTTTATTCCCTTACCATCATCAAAATAATGAATAATGACATTGCCTTCTTGATCTATAATATCAATGTGAATACTGCCCGTATCTCTATCTTCAAAACCATGAATAATTGAATTTTCAATTAAGTTAGAAAAAATTTGATAAAGAGCACTTGGATAAGTCAATAAAAATAATTTTTTCGGGCCATTCACTGTGATAGAAATATTTTTGTTAAACGCTACTTTTGTTTTTAACAATGGTGTAATTGAAAAAGCGATTTCCTCAATATGTTCTGTTATACCTATTTCTCGTTTAGTCTCTGAACTTTGATCAACGGCTATTTGTTTGAAATTACTGATTAAATGGCTTGCTCGTTCAAGGTTGTTTATTATTAACAAATAGCCTTCATGTTGTGTTTTTATCGATTTTTTTAACTCAGATTGTCGTAATGTTTTATTACGTAATTTTTCATCAATAGTAATTAATGAGTCTTGGTTATGTGAAATAGCCGTAATAGAAATACCCAATGGGGTATTAATTTCATGAGCAACCCCTGCCACTAAACCACCCAATGCTGCCATTTTTTCACTTTCAATTAAACTATTTTGTGTTTGAGTTAATTGCGATAAAGTCAGCTCTAATTTTTCATTCTTACTATTAATTTCAATGGTTCTTTCAGCCACTTTAATTTCTAAGTCTTCATTAAGTTGCTTAAGAGATTCTTCATGTTGTTTCAGTGCTTCAATATCTTTAAAAGCACCTGCTATTCTTAACGCATTTCCTTGGCTATCTCGTTGAATCACTTTTCCTTTATCTAACACCCAACACCATTTATTATTTAAGTCTTTAACCCTAACGGCTATTTCAAAGTTTTCTTGTTGGGGTGTTAAACATTGATTAAGTGCATAAATGTAGGCTTTACGATCATCAGGATGAACAAAACCACCGACATGATCATTTATCACTTGCGACTTTTCTAAACCATAATTAATCCGCTTTATAACAGAATGACGGTGAATCTCATTGTTTTTAACATCCCAATCCCAAAGCTCATCTCCACTTGCCCATAAAGAATACTGTAACCGTTGTTGCAACCGATTTAACTTAACATTGGCATAAACTACTCTTTGGTAATTTAAGTGCCTTAAATAGCCAATAAAAAAAATACACGTTAAAGTTAATAACAAATAAATAACTTTGCTTACATTACTCCACCACCAAGGCGCATTTAAGGTGATTGTAAGTTTATGTAGTTGAGATTTTTCCCCTTGTCTATTTTGTGCGTACGTTTCAAGTTGATATTCACCCGGAGGAAGTTTAATCAATTCAACTCGCCTGCTGACATTATCTAAAGGCAACCAACGATCAGAGAAACCAACTATTCGATAAAAATAATCTAAATATTGATGTGAATAAGCCAATGAAGAATATTTGAACGAAACTATATTTTGTTCGTGGCTCAATGTGATCTGATTAATATATTCTGGCTGTGTCGAAAAAACGTGTGAAGAATTTTTTAGCCTTTTACCTAAAATAATAATTTCTGTTAAATAAAGTGGCGGCATACTAGGCTTTTCATGTAACAATTTAGGATGAAATTGATTAAAACCATTAGTGCCGCCAATAAATACTCTTCCTTCTGGTGATAACCAAGCAGCACCAAAGTTATATTCAAAGTCTTGAATGCCGTCACTTTCATTATAGTTTCTCACCGAAAAATCATTAATATTAACTTGTGACAACCCATCACTGGTACCCAGCCACATACTGCCTTGTTTATCAAACACCATCGCCCACACAGCGTTACCTATCAAACCATTGCCCTTGTTTAAAGTATGCTCTACTTCAAAATTACGACTAATAATATTAACTCCGGCATCACTTGCCGCCCAAACCCGTTGTTTACTATCGAGTTCAAGTGAAAAACTTAAATTAGATAATAAACCATCGGTTTTAGTTAAGTTTTCCAACGTTCCTTGGTGTAATCGAAAAACCCCATTACCATTGCTGCCAAACCATAAATCATCACCGTTAACAATAATTCCTGTTACGCTTTGAGGGGCTTTCTTATCTGCCATGAAATATGGCGCTAAAATATTTTTTTGCTGATCAAAATATAATACGCCATGATCGCGCGAGCTAAAGAGTATTTTATCTTTATAAATAACTATCGCATTTAATCTTAATGTGGGTGAGTTATTTTGCTGTGGTGAAAATAAGGTAACGTGTTTTGATTTAAGGTTTAACTTTACTACCCCGAAACCCAATGTTGCCAACCAGGCATTATCGCCTTTAAAAATAATGTCTGTTATAAAGACATTTTCCAAAAAGGCTAAATCAGGATAGAGTATTTCGATACTATAAAAGCGTTCATGTTCAAAAATATATGCGCCTCTTGTTGTAGCGAACCATAATCGATTTTGAGCGTCTAAAGCAAAACCTCTAATTTCATCCTCAACTAATGGTGCATCGGGGTAGCTATATTTATTAACGTGCCCTAACTCTTTGACTGTTTGACTTAAATAGTTAATGCCACTAGAATCTGAGCCTATCCATAAATTTTTATTTTTATCAACTAAAATAGATAACACCATATCGTCAGCTAAACTTTCAGTGATCAGCGGGTGGTGTAGGTGTTTATCAAGTATTTTCCCCGTCGAATTTATTAAATAGAGTCCATTGTTTGTTGACATCCAAACATTCTCATTAAAAGTCACTAAAGCATTGATGGCATTATTGGTTATTGGCGAGACTTGTAGGTGCAGTTTTTTTTCAAAAGCATTGTTCAACAAATCATATGAATCTAACCAGCCATCATGTCTGCCAACATAAAGCTCATTTTCTAAAATAGTTAAGCTTTTGGTAGAGTGCTCACTGTGTTGAATTAACGACTCGTTGATGGTGTTATAAACATAAACACCTTGCATGGTAGCCAAATATACATCGGATGAAAGTGTGGTAATACCAAGTACTTTTAACCCCGAACTTTGAGTGAAATTCGTTATTTTGTTATCTGCAAAGTTGAGACTATAAAAACCGGTTCCCTCTGTTCCTACCCAAATTTTTTCTTTCTCGCATCGCAAACTAGTAATATAATCACTCGGAATACGATTATCATAATGGGACAAAAAAGAGCTAAAAACGCCTTGTTTATAATTGTAGACACTTAACCCCGCTGTTGTGCCTATCCATAAATTATGACTGCCGTCATCACATAGTGAAGTAATAAAATTTCCTGCTAACCGGTCTTTTTTAAGTGGCTCAGCACTAAAATGCTTAAACTCATAACCATCAAAGCGATTTAAACCTCCTTGCGTACCAAACCAGAGAAAACCTAGTTGATCTTGAGCAATAGCAAGCACGGTAATTTGGCTTAAACCACTTTTTTTCGCGTAATTAACCATCGATTGATTAATATCAGTAAAGGTAGGAGTTTTAGCTTTTTTAGTATCATTAACAAGTGAAGTAGGAATAGGAGTCCGAGGAGAAGCAAAAACGCTAGTTTGATAAAAAAAAGATATCAATATTAGTATCAAAAAAAATAATTTATTCAAGCTCCCCCCTAGCAATAAAAAGTACTATTGATTTTAACGGATGATTATCTATAAGCACTTATTGAAACGACACTTAATGACAGTTACTCATTATTATTAAATATAGTCTATATCTATGCGCTTACCGCTTTTTGATTCCAAACTACAGTCAAAAAGAAAAAGATCAAAGTGTTAAACCCGAATATCGTTTTATTGCCGTTTTTACCCCTTGTTGCCAAGTTTGTTTATTACTGGCAATGGTTAACTTGGTTTTAGCCCGAGTAATGCCGGTATAAAGCAATTCACGTGACAGTAATTGATGCCCCGCTTGCTTAGGTAGCACTATCGCCACATGGTCAAATTCGCTGCCTTGGGTTTTGTGTATAGTCATAGCATAAACGCTGTCATATTTTGGTAAACGTGAGGGTAATAGTATTTTGTACGACTGTGCGGGTGATTGCTCTACTGATGTGTGTTCAAAAAATGCCATTAAATGCCCATCATCCGTGCGCCATAGTAAGCCGATGTCACCATTAAACAAACCAAGGCGATAATCGTTTTCACTGATCATGATAGGCATGCCATGATAGATAGCTTGCGTGTGCTGATAACTTGGCATTAATTGCTCTTTTATCCATTGGTTTATAACATCAACGCCAAATTCACCTTGGCGAGTAACACAAAGCACTCGAAATTTAGCTAATATAACAAAGGCTTGGTTAATGTCACTACATTGAGCAATGCCCTGATAATATTGCTTAACTAAAGAGCTTAACCAAGTATTTAATTTATTATCAACTAGGTTTAGTTGTTCAAGAGCTTTATTCGTTGATGACGCTAACAATTGCCAACTTTGCGCAAATTGGCCTTGAATAACACAAGCGGCAAGTTTACCAATGCCGCCTTCACCATCGAAACGGTGGCTTTTGATTAAAAAACTTAAATGATCATGATGAGTATCTGCCGCTGTTTTATCTTGTTCAAAGGCATTTTTTAACTGCTTGGCATCAAGTTGGCAGGCTTGCGCTAAATAACGTAAATTCGCTGGGCTGTAACCGTTATGTGGTCTTGGCGCGATATCGGCCAAAACACAACCAACAGCAACTGAGGGCAATTGGTCGGCATCACCTAACAGTATGATTTTGGCCTCAGGTTTTAATGCCCTAAATATTCGCGCCATCATAGGTAAATCAACCATAGACACTTCATCTATTAATAATATGTCACACTTAAGTAAGTTATCTTTATTGTGTCTAAAGTTGGGGCTGTTAGGAATAACACCTAATAAACGATGAATGGTGGTCGCCTGCGTTGGCATTACCGCTAAAACATCATCGGTAATTAAGCCTTTAAAACCTGAAATTGCTTTGATAATTGACTCAGATAAACGTTGTGCCGCTTTGCCTGTTGGCGCCACCAAAGCAATGTTTAAGGCATGTTCGTTTAGCATTAATAACGCCACAAGTAACTTAGTGACCGTATAGGTTTTTCCTGTGCCAGGGCCACCGGCAATAACAGTGAAATTTTTATTAATCGCATTAGCGACCGCTATTTTTTGCCAATCGAGTGTTTGTTGCTGGTTTTCAGCCATTGCCATCGTGGGAAAAAGTTGTTCAACAACGGCACTGATATTTTTTAATGATGTTAAGCAGGGCTTTGCTAAACGCTCCGTTAAGCGTTCAGTTATACCTTGTTTAAGTTCCAACTCAAATTGATAATAACGACGCATATATAAGTTGTTATTTTCAAAAACTAACGGCTGCTTGGCGTTAGCACCAAGATCTAGCTTAGTTAATAGTGAACTTAAAATATCACTATTAGGGAAAACATAACCTTGATGAGTGCACAACCCTTGCTCGTCATAAGCTTTACCCCAGTGCTGCTCAGAAATTTCAGCCAAAGGCAAGCACGTATGCCCTGCCCGTAAACTAACACTTAACATCATGCATAAGTGGTTTAGTATTTGCCCTTGCTCTTTTTCCTGTTCAATGGCTAATAGTTCACTTGTTAAGCTTGTTTGATTTGATAGCGCAATGAGCATTTCTCGTGCAAAAAAATAATCAATGGCTGCTATATCGGCTAATTGTTGTTGAGCGTGATTAAAGCTAGTGTATATTTGAGTCATGAGACTGCTCCTTGTCTAGCTCTTTACCTAAGAAAATGGCATCTAATTGCATTAACTCGTTTGAGGTGATTTGACGGTAATAAACCCCTGCCCCATGATGGTTTTTGTTATCGGTCATACCGCGTAAATACAAGTAATAAATACCGCCAAAGTGTTGTTCAATACTGTAATTTGGCAGCTTTTCTTTTAAATGACGATGCAAGGCAAGGCTATAAATAAGATATTGTAAATCATAATAATTTTTTTCAATATTAGTGCGCAACGCCATGTGATTATAATCAGTAAAACTGCCTCCTAAATGGCTCGATTTATAATCACAGACATAGTATTTACCTTCTTGTTCAAAGACTAAATCAATAAAACCGTGCATCATACCTTTAAGGGTCTTATAACTTGGCAAGCGCACCGGCTGTACTGTGTGTTTATCGTCCCGATTAGCGATACGATGATCGGTTAGTAATGTTGATAATGCCGTGACTTTCGCTTGTTCCATAGGAAAATAAAACTCACTTTCTCGTAAGGTTTTCGCTATAGGAATTTGCGCAAGGCAAAAGTCATCAACACTATCACGGTTAGCGCTAAGTGGTGTATTGACTATTTCATCAAGCCAAGCAACTAAATCAGTTTCAGTAAAACCTGAGACTAACTCACCGTAACTCATCAACGGCCATTTAATACTTTCTAAGCAGTTATTATTAGTCTCTTTACTGTTAATAAAATTACTGTGTTCTAAAATATTATGTAATAAATTACCGCTATGAGCGCCTTTGGTTAATTGGAACCGTAACTGTTGTTGCTCTCGGTTATTATTGATGACATGGTTATTCGCTAATTCTGCTGAGTCTCTATCTGGGCTAGATACACCTCCGTGGCGTAAGTTTCGGCTAAGTGCAGAAAATGAGCTTAACCACCAATCACGTTCTATGTTGCCAACAAATTTACTCACTTGTAAACTAGGCACTTGCATGCCATGTTGTTGCAGCAAGCTACGGTTTACGGTGATGTCATCAAAATCTACTTGCGTGATGCTAATAGCTTGTGGCGCTTTAGCAACAAGCTGTTGCAAGCTTTGTTTTATATCTTGCTCGTTTTGCCACTGCAATGTTTTACCCAAGGGTGATAAGGCATATTTTTCAAAAGCGGTGGTTAATATATAGCAACGTTGCTCTGCCCGCGTTATCGCCACATATAACAAACGAATACTTTCGGCATAAGCTTCATCGGCCATCGCCGTTTTTGCTTGATCATCACCATCTAAACTTAAACATAATTGCCCTTGTTGATTATGGTATTCAAGATAACTAATGGCTTTATTGCCAAACTTGAGCGGATCTTTATGACGAGTGGCAAAAGGAATAAAAACAACTGGATATTCAAGACCTTTCGCGCCATGTTGAGTAACAATGCGAATAAGATCACCGTCACTTTCAAGACGTTGCTCTGCTTCTAACGTATTAGTCGCACCACTATTTTCTTGATCGCATTGCTGCTCAAACCAATAAAGTAATGCTTGTGGTTGCAACAATTGTTGACTAGCCGCTTGTAATATTTCAAATAAATGTAATAAATTAGTGAGGGATCTGTTTTTATTGCTATTTTTATTATTAAACGCACTCGCGGGTAAAAGATTAAAATGCTGATGCATTAAATTCATCGCCATGGAAATAAAACCTTGCCGCTGCCATTGCGTTTGATAATCAAAAAAGCTGAATTTTAACGCTTGGTAAGCTAACTCATCTTGTTGTAATTCATACAGTGCCTTGGCGTTAAAGCCAAGTAATCCACACGCCAATGCGCTTAAGTATAGGCGCTCATTTTCTGGGGCTAATATGCCCTTTAATAACTGCATTAGCTGCTTGGCTTGCTCGCTGTGAAATAAATTAGCTCTGTCAGATAAATAGACACTGGCTAAATTAGCATTTAATAGCGCTGTTTTGATATCACTGGCTTCACGACCATCGCGCACCAAAATGGCAATGTCTTGTGGTTTGATTTGCCCCTCATTTAAAGCATTACCGTCTAACACTTTACCAGCTTGCACTTTACCAGCTAACAAGGCGACAATTTCATTAGCGCACCATGTTGCCATTAATGGACGGGCTGATTGGTTAACCTTACCTGTATTGCTTTCATCATCAATAAAGTGAATGAATTGTAAAGATTTATTTTTATTAGTCGATTGTAAGGCCTCTTTTTTGCCCGCCAAAACAGCTTGATAAGGAATACCATAACCAAACACTGACGAGTTTTCAGTGCTCAGTTCTTTATCATTAAACTCTGTACCATAAAACTCCTTACCATTAAGAAAAAGTTGGTTATAAGCTGCAACCATATTCGGGCTTGAGCGCCAATTAGTATCCATCAGCCAATGATAATCACAGTCACTGCGGGCATTTAGATAGGCAAAAACATCACCACCACGAAAACCATAAATGGCTTGTTTAGGATCGCCAATTAAATACAGCGCAATAGCTTGGATTTCATCTTGCTTGGATATTTTGTTGTGGTCAGTATTTTGGTAATAAATGCCGCGCAAAATGGCAAATTGTTGTGGGTCGGTATCTTGAAATTCATCCACTAAGGCGACCGGATATTGCGCTAATAACGTCTTTGCTAGACTGTTCTCTAAGGTATTGCCTTTTTCATTTTGCAAACAATCTGCCAAGGTATTGATCAAATCATCAAAGTCGAGCATGTTTAACTGTGCTTTTGACTGTTGTACTTGCTGGCGAATTTGATAAATAGCGGCTCTCACCAACTGATAAGCGTTAGCTTTGTTGATATTTTTAGCGAGATCTTTAGCTTGTGCTTTAAGCGCTTTAGCACTGTTTAATACTTGCGCTAATTGGCTTTTAAAGGCTTTTGGGTGACGATTGCCATTGAGCAAATAATCGGGCATTGGTTGTGCTATTACTATCAGTAAAGCCGTCTCATCTGAGCAGACGCTGATGTGCGTTAACCAATCTTTAAGCTGTGCTAGCTCTGCACTGCGTTTTTCTTGCTCGTCTGCTTTTTTATGACTAAGCAAGCCCTCCGCAATTAAACTGTCATTACTTATTAAAGCTTGCAAAGCTTGTTTGGCTAATTGAGTAAATTTATCAACCAAGCTTTGCACGTCAACAACCGCTAATTCACTGCGATGAGCAATCGCTTTGGCAAAACTGCTAACAAAAGCGTTTGGGGTTGCCCAAAACTGGTTAACTAAGGCAAAGTTATCACTGTGTTGTTTAGCAAGTTGTCGATACCAGTCTTGGCAAGCGGTTAATACTAAGTCATTGCTATTGGTAGACATGGTCGCATTAAACGGTAAACCACTGGCAAAAGCGTGTTGTGTTAAAGCGCGTTGACAAAAACCGTGAATAGTAAAAATAGCCGCTTCATCTAAAAACAGTAAAGCCCGTTTTAACAGAAACTCAATTTTATCCGTGCTAACTCGTTCATTTATGGCTTGAAAATAGCTATCTTTGTCACATAACTCTTGCCAACTTGATAACGCTTCACGAATAAAAGTATCAATTCTACCGCGCAGCTCTTGGGTAGCATCTTTAGTGAACGTCATCAGTAAAATTTCTGTCACTTTAAATTCACGCTCAAGCAATAACCGTAAATATATGCGAGTGATATTGTAGGTTTTTCCTGTACCAGCACTGGCTTCAATTAAATGTCGCCCCGTTAACGGTATGGTCGCTGCATCTAAATTCGTTAACGCAAATGGTTGATTTTGAGGTGATTGACTCATACGCGCCCCTTTTTTGCTGTCGCGGCCACTTTTTGCACACTTTGATATAAACCTTGATAAACCGCGTTTAATTGCGGTAAATATTTGAAAATATCAGGACATTGTTGCCAAAAATAATGAATGTAAGGATCTTCGCCAAAGCCCTTTATTGCATCCTTTCCTGCCATAGACGAGCCAAACCAAAACTGCTCAAAACGCGCTTGGGTCATTTCAATGGTTTTACCTCGCGATTGTTTGAACACTAAGCTGGCTAGCTCACCATTTAGCAATAACGCTTGTTTTTTCCCTTGTTGGAAGACATTCAGTAACTTACTTAATTCAGTTTGAGCATCGGCAACATTGGCAACATTATATTGCTCCACTTGTTGCGCTTTGGCGTTAAAATAAAAACCACAACTGCTTTGTACTTGGCTTAGTAAATTTTCATGATAAGCAGCGCTATTGAGATTTTGTTGTTGCCATAGTTGCACCATAAGTTGATGTACGTACAAGCTAAAAAGATCTTTAGCTTTAGCGCTAGAGCTACGGTAAAAAACCAGCTGCACACCTTGTTTGGTTTGTTTTACCGGCATTTTTGCGGTTAAAACACAGCTTTTATTTAGTGCTAACGGCACGCTTATCTGACAATCGATCAACTCGGGGTTATCACAATCATGGCTGATTATTTCATCACTAAACTGCTCAGTGTCGCTAAGCCAAGTATCAAACTGTGCTTGAGTTGTGGGTAAATCAGGAAATTTACCACAAAGTTTTGCCGCCTGTAATACTTTTGTAATGTTAAGATTTTTTTCACCAGGCTTATTTCTACAAGATAAGTTTACGGTTAACAAAGCTTGTTTTAACAAATAACTCTGTAAATGATCAGCGCTAAAAGGTTCTACGTCATCTAATTGCATCGTAACGTTGTCTAAATATAAATTTAATGCCTGTTGGGCGAACATTTTACTTGGCTGTTGAAAAAAGCGGATTAGTTCATCGGCGCTTAGTGCTTCAAGCGCTAAAGTTTCAATAGCGTGGTCTTCAATAAGTAGCGTTTCATCAACAACTATCAAGTCAGTTTCACTGGCGGTGTCAGAGTTGTTTCGAGCTAATTTTAACCAGTTAGCATCAAAACTTGGTTTTAATGACGGTGCTTTTGTTGCTAAGTAATTAGCAGCACTAAAGGGCTGCATTGGTAACTGTTTGATTTGGTTCTCACTGCTATCAGATTCTTTATTAGAGAAGCACCAGCCATAACCTTGGGTGAGATAGTCCATCAACTCTTTAAGCACTAAAGACGGCTGTTTTTCATTGTTATTTTTAATGCTTCGCCCTTGATAACTTAAATACAACGCTTGTCTTGCAGAAATTAAGGCTTCTAAAAATAAATAACGATCATCACCACGGCGCGATCTATCTCCTAATCTTGCGGGGTTTTGCGCCATTAAATCAAAACCTAACGGTTGGCGCTGCCGTGGAAATTCACCGTCGTTCAACCCTAATACCGCAATGATTTTAAAGGGGATACTGCGCATAGGTAACATTGAGCAAAACGTCACTTGTCCAACCATAAACTGCTTGCTGGCATCACCTTGACTAAAATGGTTATCAAGAAAATCAACCACTATGCTCAAGTCTATTTTTTCATTAAAATGAGCATGAGCGCAATATTCAACTAAGGCAGCAATGGCTTGCTCGATAATAGTTAAGCTGCTTTCAACTTGGGTTTTTATCTGTGGGTTATGGTCAGTTTTAGACTCGGTTGAAAAAAGTTGCTCTAGTTGCTCCAATAAAAAACGTTGCCACTCAATTGCGGCTCTAGGAGTATTTAATTGCTTTGCCAGACTTTGTAACTGTTCTATAAATAAAATTAACTGCCCTAGCAAAATAGCGTCGTCACCTTCAACCGCTGCTAATAACAACTGCTGTTGATAAATACTGTCACTGTCTGAAAAAGCAAAACCGCGCAACAAACGTGATAAACCTTGCTGCCAAGTAAAACTATTATTGGCATTTTCACCTAATAATTGTGTTTTATGATCTTGGTCTGCCCCCCAATGAACCGTAGCTTGTGTTAGCCAAAGTGCGACTTTTCTGCCATCTTCTTCATTAATTGAAAACTTATTAGCAACGGCAGGTAAACGCATAAAACTGAGTAATTGTGAAACTTGAAAACGTGAATCAGGCAACGTTAATAACTCACTAAAAGCGCCAACCAACGGGTCGCTATCTTTAGCACTGCGATCAGCAATAGAGCATGGCAACGGCGGTACTTCGTCATTTAATTCTTGCCACCCTCGGGTGAAAACTGCATTAACAAAAGGCGCGTATTGCTCAATTTGTGGACACATCACCAAGACATCTTTTGGCGTGAGCTTTTCTTCATTGTTGGGTGCGTTAATTGCTGAGTCATTAAATTGGTGCAGTAAGTAGTCATGAAGTGCTTGAACCTCACGTAAAGCACTGTGGCAGCTAGTAATAGTGATAGAGTCGTCAACTAATATCGAGTCATCACTTGTTTGCTGTGGCGCTTTTGCCGCATCAGTTTTTGCATCAGTTAAGGTTAAAATATCATTTTGAATTCGATGTAATATCAGTTCTGGGCTGCTCTTAGCACTTTCATTTGAAGTGGTATTTGTGTTTTCTACACTAGCCTTAATAAAAAGATCAACATTCACTGTGCTGTAGTCTTGCAACAAGGCTAAAAACTCCCGTCCTTGTTGACCAAAGTTTGCTAATAACGGATTGCCGACAAATAAATGTTCGTCTTCAACACCAACTGACCAATCAACCAGTTTTTGCATCGCCTGTTTTTCACTAATAATATCCCCCCAATAAGAAAAACAAGGGTTGAGGTGAAAAAAATCAATCTCAATATGCTCACTCAGGGCATTAATGAACGTTAGCCACATTGGCGCCATGCTGTTAATACCGAAAAAACTTAAACGTTTGGGCAATAGTGATGGCTCTTGAGCAAGTTTAGGGGCGATATTAGCCATGGCATCATGTAATAATTCTACGGGATTATAGGGTAGTTGTTGAATAAGTAACTGCCATAATTTCGCCTGCCATTGATTACCTTTTGAAAGGGACTTTATGCCTTGCCCTAGTTGCCATGAATCTAGCCAGTCGGGGCGGAAAATTAAATATTGTTCAAACAAATCGGCCATTTGACCGGCCAATTGATAACGTTTTAAATTCTCTTGATTTGAATAACCATCATCAGACGCTAAAGTTACACGCCAATATCGAGTGGCAGGCATAAAATCATTATCATCAACAACGGCTTTGGTCGCTAATAAAGCATAAATTCGCCACGTTAATACTTCCCTTGAGTAAGGTGACTGCTCTGGTACGTTATCATCGCTAGCTAGTGTCCTTATTAACTGCCACAGATACTGAGCAGGTAACGCGTAACGCATATTCATACTAATACCACGCTCTTTAGCAATAGCTAAATTCAACCAATGTTGCATACCCGCATTTTGAACAACGATGACTTCTTGATTGAAGACACCTAAGGGAGAAACGTGAGAAATTTTATTGAGCAGCAACAACAAATTTTCCATTTTGTTGGCAGGATAAAGATTGATCAATGTTATGCCTATGGTTATCGCTTAACTAAATTTAATTAACTAAATTTAACCATAAGCAAGATACTAACGCCATTTATTTTAGCGTTTAACACTATAAAAAAACACAAAAAAAAGACCTGCAAAAATTAATTGTAGGCCTGTTTGATATGTCTATAGGTTACGAGTTAATTGCTAAGTTCTTTAATACCCATGTTATACAAAGTAAAGCCAAAAATATCAGCGTACTGATTAATTGTTTTACTTGCCGGTGTACCTGCACCATGGCCACTGTTTGTTTCAATGCGAATTAACATCGGCAAGTTGCTGTTCGCTTGATTTTGTTTAGCTTGTAGCTCGGCAGCAAACTTAAATGAATGAGCAGGAACTACTCGGTCATCATGATCACCCGTAGTGACCAATGTTGCAGGATACCGAACCCCTGCTTTTACATTGTGCACGGGTGAATAAGCACTTAAATAATCAAACATTTCTTTGTTTTGCTCTGCTGTACCATAGTCATAAGCCCAACCAGCACCAGAAGTAAACGTATGATAACGCAGCATGTCTAATACACCCACCGCAGGTAAGGCAACTTTAAATAGCTCAGGACGTTGCAACATAACCGCAGCAACTAATAAGCCACCATTTGAGCCTCCTTGAATGGCAAGAAAGTCACTTGAGGTATATTTTTCTTGAGTTAAGTATTGTGCTGCGGCAATAAAGTCATCAAATACATTTTGTTTTTGCATTTTAGTGCCAGCATTATGCCATTTACGACCATATTCACCGCCGCCACGTAAATTAGCAACCGCATAGATACCGCCTTGCTCCATCCAAACAGTACGAGTTAACCCAAATGACGGTGTTAAACTCACATTAAAACCGCCGTAGCCGTATAATATGGTTGGATTATTACCATCAAGTATTAAGCCTTTTTTATGGTTGATGATCATTGGCACCTTAGTACCATCTTTAGAAGTATAAAAAACTTGTTTAGAAACAAAATCGTCACTATTAAATTTTACTTTAGATTGATAAAAAACATTGGTGGTGCCTGCTTTTGTATTAAGCGCCAAAATTGTTCTCGGCGTAACATAATTAGTAAAAGTAAAATAAAGTGTTTTATCGGCTTTTTTACCGCTTATTGATGACGCTGTACCGGCGCCAGGCAACTCAATTTCACGAACTTTATTGCCTTGATAATCGTATTGGTAAACGTTAGAAATGGCATCAACCATATAACGAGTAAATAAATACCCCCCGCCGCTTGAAACGTTAAGCACATGATTAGTTTCTGGTATTAAATCAACCCAATGGGCTGGGGTTGGCTTGGCAACATCAACAGTAACAACTTTTTTATTATCTGCGTTTAAATTAGTAACCAAAATGAGTTGATCATTTTCGCTAGTAATCAATCGCGTATCTGATTCAGTATGAGCTAAAATAGTGACTAACTCGCTATCAGGTTTGGTTAAGTCTTTAAGGTATAAATCATTCCCTGAGGTAGAAATAGCGCCAGAAATAAGTAAGTAACGATCATCACTAGTGACTACACCACCCACATAGCGGCGTTTTTGCTCTGGGGTAGCACCAAAAATAACTTTATCCTCTGTTTGCGCGGTACCTAACTTGTGGTAATAGAGTTTATGTTGATCCGTTTTTGCTGATAATTCACTACCTTTAGGTTTGTCATAACTGGAATAATAAAAGCCTTCGTTTTTATACCAAGCGATACCTGAAAACTTTACATCGACCAGTTTAGGCTCCATAACTTTATTGGTAGCGGTATCAATAATAATGATTTTACGCCAATCACTACCACCTTCTGAAATGGCATAAGCCGCAATAGAGCCATCACGAGAAAAGCTTAATTGCCCTAATGAGGTGGTGGCATCTTTGCTAAAAGTATTGGGATCTAGAAAAACTTCAGCATTTTCAGGATTATTATCAATGGTTTTATAACGATAAACGACGTATTGATCTTGCAAACCATCATTTTTATAAAAATAAGTATAATCACCTTCTTTAAATGGTGAAGTCATTTTTTCGTAATTCCACAGCGCTGTTAAACGCTTTTTTAACGCGGCACGGTAGGGAATTTTATCTAAATAATCGAACGTGGTTTTATTTTGTGCTTTAACCCAAGCCGCCGTTTCTTCACTGCGATCGTCTTCTAACCAACGATATGGGTCAGCAATATCACGACCAAAGTAGTTATCTACTGTTTCGCCTTGCTTAGTCACTGGATAAGTTAATTTGTATTTTGATTTAACCGCTTGCTTAGTTTCTGTTTGAGCAACTTGCCCTGAACATGAAACCAAACCAGATCCTAATACAACCGAAAGTAGTAAAGGCATATATTTATTCATAATTTTCCTCTGTTATTATCTTTGTCATTATTAAATATGGGAATATTTGAGTCTATTAAACCCCCTTTAACCACAATATTAAATACCAAGCGTTAAACTGGCTTAGTTTTACTCTAGGCAATTAGTAGCGGTATGTTTACAACAAACGGACAGATGTAAATAAAACCGTTATTTTTTGAAGGATTAATCTATTGCTTGGAATATATATTCGTGACTAATATCGTGAACTCTTCTATCATTTAGTTCGTTTACCCATAGCCCTCAAAAGAGATACGGATATAGAGCCGATGACACTACGATATGCATTAGAATTATTATTGTTAGCCGCAATTTGGGGTGCATCTTTTATTTTTATGCGTATTGGTAGTCCTGAATTTGGCCCGATATTATATATGGCTGTGCGTACCCTTATCGCAAGTTTATTTTTATTACCTTTAGTTTATATCGCCAAGAA
>JAESPR010000073.1 GCA_016765685.1 Colwellia sp.
ACAGCATCACCAATAATGGTTGAGCGTAAATGGCCAACATGCATTTCTTTAGCAAGGTTAGGGGCGCTGTAATCAACCACCACGGTTTGAGAAATAGATCGTTGGTTCACACCAATATGGTTATCACTGGCAACGCTATTTAGTTGCGAAGCAAGCCATGTTTTGCTTAGATGAATATTAATAAAACCTGGGCCAGCAAGCTCTATTTTGTCGGCAATACCATCTAGGTCCAATTTCTCAACAACCTTAGTCGCTAATTCACGCGGATTAGTTTTTAATTTTTTCGCCGCGCCCATCACACCATTGGCTTGATAATCACCAAACTGTGGGCGGTTAGATAAACTAACAGCGGGGTTGGTACCTTCGGGTAAACCCGCTGCAACCATAGCAGCACTGACTTTTTTGGATAATATTTGTTTAATATTCATAATGTTTGTTCTTTTGTGTTCTCAATCAATTATATCATTTTGCAAGTATATAGTTTTATAGCAAGGCACTCATTCCATTTTATTCGGGAGTTTAGTTTACTAAATGACCTAATAAAATTTATTGAGTAACGCTGATAGAAAGCTATATACGCAGTAAAATTAGTGTTCTCGGGTTGAGTGGAAGTCAATATCCGGATGTCGCTCTTGCGCCAATGACAAATTAACCATGGTCGGGGCAATATAAGTTAAATTATTACCACCATCTAAGGCTAAATTATCACCGGCTTTCTTTCTAAACTGCTCTAGAGTACGTTCATCATCACAAGTACACCAACGCGCTGTTGCTACATTTATAGGCTCATAAATAGCATCGACTTTATATTCGGTTTTCAAGCGCTGCACTACCACTTCAAATTGTAGTACACCAACAGCGCCCACTATCATATCGTTGTTTATGAACGGCCTAAATACCTGTACCGCACCTTCTTCTGAAAGTTGGATCAAGCCTTTTTGCAATTGTTTGGCTTTCAATGGGTCACGTAAACGAATACGACGAAACATTTCTGGAGCAAAATTTGGAATGCCGCCAAACTTCATCATTTCACCTGCTGTAAAGGTATCACCTATTTGAATGCTACCGTGGTTGTGTAAACCAATAATATCACCAGCAAAGGCTTCTTCAACGTTTGATCTGTCGCCCGCCATAAAGGTTACCGCATCGGCAATTTTTACGTCTTTATTAATGCGCACTTGTTTCATTTTCATGCCTTTTTCATACTTGCCTGAGCAAATACGCATAAAGGCGATACGATCGCGATGTTTGGGATCCATATTGGCTTGAATTTTAAAGACAAAACCAGAAAACTTTTCTTCTTCTGCAACGACTTCGCGAACATCAGTCATACGCGGCAATGGTTTAGGTGCCCATTTGGTTAAACCGTCAAGCATGTGGTCAACACCAAAGTTACCTAAGGCAGTACCAAAAAACACCGGTGTTAATTCGCCTGCTAAAAACTCATCTAAATCAAACTCATGCGAAGCACCAAGCACTAATTCCATCTCATCACGAAAATCTTCTGCGTAACTACCAAGTACTTTATCTAGTTCTGGGTTGTCTAAGCCTTTAATAACACGCTTTTCTTGAATGGTGTGCCCTAAACCTGATTGATATAAAAATATCTCGTTGGTTAATAAGTTAAAAACCCCTTTAAATTCTTTACCCATACCAATAGGCCAAGTAATTGGCGCACACTTTATATTTAATACCGTTTCAACTTCATCCATGACTTCAATCGGGTCGCGCACATCGCGGTCCATTTTATTCATAAAAGTAATAATTGGCGTATCGCGCAGGCGAGTAACTTCCATCAACTTAACGGTACGAGCTTCAACACCTTTGGCAACATCAATCACCATCAAGCAAGAATCAACAGCGGTTAGCGTACGGTAAGTATCTTCTGAGAAGTCTTCATGACCGGGTGTATCAAGTAAATTGACCAAGCAATTTTTATAAGGAAACTGCATCACCGAAGTGGTAATTGAAATACCCCGTTCTTTTTCCATTTCCATCCAATCAGATTTAGCGTGCTGCCCTGATTTTTTACCTTTTACCGTACCGGCACGTTGTAATGCTTGGCCGAACAATAATACTTTTTCGGTAATAGTGGTTTTACCCGCATCGGGGTGAGAAATAATAGCGAAAGTCCTGCGCATATTGACTTCATTGATAAAATTGGCGTTTGCCATGTATCTAAATTCCCATTGTGTAATCGTCTTGTAGGTAAAAGGCGTACAAAAAATAAAGTTAACTCTAAGCCCTCTGCGCAGCCTATAAAAAGACCAAGTCTCTGCCAAGGCATACAGCCAGAAAAACCTTCCATCAAAGCGATGAAAATTAAAAGCGTGATTTTAACAAAATTCCCACGCGTTATAAATTAATTAGCCAAAACTTTTAATAGCGCATCCAACTGCTGCTGATAAGTATCTGGACTTTCTTTTTTAAACTTCTCCAAATTTAGAATCTTCCACTTAACCGATGGAAAATGTTGATAATCATAAATTGACCAATCAGGCGCTAGACGATTAAAGCGGAGTAAAAATTCCTTATCGCTGTCATCCAGACTGGTGTTCACAATTTCAATGAGCTGAAGCCTCGTCGCTTCATAATCATCGTAACTAAATTCAATAGTGCTCATGCCTTCGAATTGATTTTCAAAAGCGGTTCGCTGATCCAGCAAATTAGGGTCAAGTAGTTCATGAGTTGGTCGGTTACTACTAACCAGCCCAAATATAAACCCCTGCTTGATCTCGTTGGTAAAACCTTCGTTTTCCAACAATAACTTTATATCAAACAAATCTCTTGGGTGCTGCCTGTCTAATGCTGCACATATTTTACCGCCATAGAGCTGCCCCAATGGCACTAATGGTATAGCGCAAAATGCATCAAACTGTTCTTGTGCGGCTTCGCAAAGTTGATCTTTAGCGATGTCACCTAACAGGCCTCTTCCAACCATATTGACTTCAATTTTAATAATGACACCGTGCTCACTGATCTGAAGCTTACACACTTTATCTTTATGCAAAACTCGTATTGATGGGCGTAACCCTTCGATACGATCCTTAATGCGAATAAGTGCGGCATTAATTGAACCAAGCGTTTCATTACGCTCTGCTATTTCAATATAGGTTAAGTCAATATCAACAGATAGCCTTGGCATGTCACGCACGAAGAGATTGATTGCTGTACCGCCATGCATGGCAAAGCATGCTTCTTTTGCAACTTCTGGCAGTACGTTCAAAAGCAGTGTTACTTGATTTTTATAGGCTTCGTTCATCGCGCAGCCTCAAGTTCTTTTGGAACCGTTATCTGATATTTAGAGACATACACGCCATCGCTGACGATAGCACGCTTGCCTGACCCTAAATTAACCTTGTCCAAATTGATATAGCTAAGCCACTCATGGTCGGCCTTATCCGCCAAATATAAAAAAAGGCGTTTCACTTTCACAGAAGTACAACTTTCCAATAATTTCTGCACTGTAGCTGGTCGTAAATTATTCAAGCCTTCCATCAACTCAAATACTTCCAGTAGAGGTTGAGACTTCGGCGCTAAATATAAGCACTCCATCACTGCTCGTGCAGGGCTGGATATCTTTACCTTAAAGCTCTTATGCTCAATCTCCACCAAGCCAAGTTCAGGTGGTAAAAAACCTGTCAACTTACACTCAACGTTTAAGCCCCAATCCCGTTTTTTAAACCAAAGAGGTAAGTTCTCATTCTTACCACCAAAAAGCTGTGCTTTCTTGGTAGAAAGTTCAAGATAGTGAGCTTTACCCTGCAATGACAGTGCAGCTTTAGCTGCTGGATGCACAGAAAGCCCTAACTGGGATTGTAATGCATAGATACCACCCAAGTAATCCACTTGATCGCTGTGGCGTATCAATGCTCCCGTACCAATAGAGTCAAACCATTGGCTTTTCTTATACTGCTTTTGCAAATCAAGGCTATAGCCTTGTTCCACCAACCATGCAGAAGAAAGCACTATGCCAGATGGCAGGGTGCTAAGTAGAAGGTTTAATTTTGACTCTCTTTCAGTATTCATACCGCCAATATACTACTTTTTTTAAACCAAAACAATATTTGGTATTAAAATTATATAGATTTAGGTATTAAAAATACCAAAACAACAAATATTATAAACCGACAATAAAAACTAAATTTAAGTAATAAACATCAGTAAACCAAAAATAAGAAAAGTAGCAGCTTTGCTCAATTCCTTATGACTGGCTAGGCATAAGGGAAACTTTTGGGGCTCAGCTTGACGACAAAGGAGATACCTACCGCTTCGGCTTGTAGCACAAATAAAACAGCTCGCATTAGGCGAACTGTTTTATTTGTATGTCTTAATGAACATAATCGAGATGAGGTGACTGTACTTAATATTAGCGTTTTTATTACAAGCTTTTTAGTGCTGCTACTGGTGCAATAGTGCTAGCTCGCCATGCGGGTACTAAGCAGGCTAAGATTGATATCACTAGTAAGGTAAGTAGCGCGACACCATAAATGGTCAAATCAAAAGCGTCAATGTCAAATAATTGAGCACTTAACCAATCACCACTAAAGTAAGCGGTAACGATGCCAATTAATAGTCCAAGCACAGTTAACTTCATGCCGTAAAAAAGTATTAAGCGGATCACTTGGCTTTTATTCGCACCAATGGCCATGCGGATACCTATTTCTCGGGTACGAAGGTTCACCATATAGCTCATCACACCGCTAACACCACTAATAGTGATCACTAGTGCAATGACTGAAAACATCGTTAATAACTGTGCTAAAAATCGTGGTAATGACACTGAGTTGTCAGCGGCTTGTTGCAGTGTTTCAAATTTAGATAAGGCTTGGCGAGTATCTAATTGGGCAACAATAGCTTTGATATCTTGGTTAAAGCGAGTATTAATAACACCGTGCTTTTTTGTTTCCTTATGCTTTATTAAAATCGCAATATGAGCACTAGGCGCTTGCGCCATTGATTGATAAATTTGAAAACTTGGTTCAACCGCTGCGCTGTGTTCATAGATATTTTCAATAACACCTATAATGGTAAGCCAGTTCTCGCCTTGATCTAAAGAAATACTGTGATTGATAGCGCTTTCGTTTGGCCACCATTGTTTAGCCAACTTTTCATTAATAATGATAACTTTTGGGGCTTTATCATCATCATCAATACTGAAGGCTCGCCCTTGCAATAATTGGCTATCGAGCGTGGAAAAATAACCATCAGTAACTGGGCGGACAAAAGCTCTAGGTAAAATATCATCGGGATTTAAGTCTCGATCATCAAGTTGAATTGCTTGACGAATGTTATTAAAGTTAACCGCTACTATGTCGTTTGGATAAGTATTACTTAGTGCAGAAGACGTTACATAAGGTAATTGACGTACTGCTTGTAAAATTTGTTGTGATATTTGCCATCTTTTTTGGGCGTTATTGTAAAGCGACCAGTTTAAATCTATTTGCGAAATGGCTATGTTTTGAGAGCTGAAACCAACATCAATATTTTGTAAGTTATGTAAACTTTTTATGGTTAATCCAGCAGCAACTAATAATGTTAGTGATAAGGAAAATTGGCAAATAAGCAGAGCATTTCTTAATAAACCATGATCGGTTGAATAAGATGACTTGCCGCCTTCTTTTAACGAACTGACTAAATTAACCTTGGTAAAACTAGGCACTATACCGGCGATAATACCAGAGGTTATTGAGATAACTAAAGTGAATAACATCACCGTGCTATCTATGGTTATTTCACTTGCTAACGTGCTGAAGTTTGATGCGAAATTTTTAAGGAAGTCTAATCCTAAAAAGGCAAGTGTCAGCCCTAAACCACCGCCTAATAACGATAATATAATGCTTTCAGTTAACAGTAGTTGCGCTATTCTTGCTTTGCTTGCGCCCAAAGAGGCGCGTACTGCAAACTCACGTTTACGTTTTGAATGTTGTGATAAGGTTAAGTTAGTTACGTTGGCTGAGGCAATTAGAAACAACAACAAGGTGGTTGCTAATAAAGTATATAAATAGGGTCGACTATCTTTCACTAATTCGTCATGCAACGATAAAGCACGCGCGCTAACCTCGGCATCGGCTGGAAATGCTTCTGGGTAGGTATTACTTAAACGCTTTGCTATGGTCGCTACTTCAGCATCTACCTCGGCTAAACTGTATTCGGGTTTTATTTTGGCAAAACTGCTCATCATGCGCATTGCACGATTTGATAGCGCATGTTCACCGCTGCGCCAAGGGCATGAAGGAATGGCCATATAAACATCATTCACATCAGGAAACTGAGGAAAACGAGGTAAAACTCCGATAATTTTATGGCTGCGATTATTAAGTTCAATACTTTGATTAATCACATCATCTTGACCATTGAATTCACGCTGCCAAAATTCATAGGTTAATAATATTAACGGCTCTGCACCAATATCATCTTCTGCCTCGGTAAAAGTACGACCCAGTATTGGTGTTAGGTTAAGCAGGTTGAAAAAATTTGATGAAACTACGCCGGTTCTTACCCTAATAGGTGAGTTAAGGCCATACAGGGTGAATGTCATATTATGGTATTCAGCCATATTTTCAAATGACTGTGCCTGTGCTTGATAGTCAAGCATTTCGTTAGCTGAAAAACCAAAAATTTGATTCTTTGTTAACTCTTGCTGCGTTAATACCACTAATTTTTCGCTATCTTTAAAAGGTGTCGCTTGAAACAACAAACCATTGACCACTGAAAATATTGCGGTGGTTGCCCCTATGCTTAAAGCGAGCGTTAAAATAATAATTAAAGTTGTTATCGGTTGAGCGATGAACCGTGAAATGGCATAACGACTATCCAGAGCAATATTTTCTAAAAAACGGTTTTCTATGAAGTTACTGTTACCCATAATCTTATGGGTAGTGCTGGCAGTATTTGATGAATGTGACATAACTAGGCTCCTGAATTTGCTGCTTTGTTAACGATTTCACCATCAAATAAATTAATAGTTCTATTAGCAAAGTGAGTATAACGACTGTCATGAGTTACCATACAAATAGTCACGCCTTGTGCATTCAATTCACTTAACAACTGCATCACGGCATCACCATTTACCGAATCAAGGTTACCTGTAGGTTCATCGGCAAGTAATAGTGTTGGATTACCTACTAACGCACGCGCGACGGCGACACGTTGTTGTTGCCCGCCGGATAATTGATTAGGTAAATGTTGAGCACGTGCGGACATGTTCACGCGTTTTAATACTTCAGTTACTTTGGCTTTTCTTGTTGCTTTAGCAATGCCTCGGTAAATTAAGGGTAATTCAATGTTTTGGCTAACGGTCATATCACCAATTAAATTAAAGTCTTGAAAAATAAACCCTATTTCTTTATTTCTCACTTTAGCCATTTGAGATTCAGATAGTTTAGTGACTGAAACACCGCTAATAAAATAGTCGCCACTTGTCGCTTGATCTAATAAACCTATGATAGATAACAATGTCGACTTTCCTCCGCCAGAGGGGCCTTGAATGGTGACATAGTCTCCTTGGTTAATGGTTAAATTGATATCTTTTAAGGCGTTGATGGCTGTGCCGTCACTAAGATAAACTTTGTTAAGTTGAGTGATGTTAATCAAAGGTTTTTTGTTGGTCATGTTTATTCCCTAATGTGCTATACGTAGGCTAATGGTTGATTATTAATTGCTTTATTAATAAATAACGATCGCCTGATATTGTTGCAAATGAGTAGTATCTGATAAAATAACTCGCTCACCTTGTTGTAAGCCGCTTAGTAGTTGTATTGATTTTGCTGAATTAGCGCCAATGGTTATTTTGGTTTTAACTGCTTGTGAGTCATTGGTTAGTTTGAAAAGGTAGGTAGTTTTGCCTGCTTGCCAGTGCGAGGGTTTATCAAGTAATAAAACATTGTTTAAACGTTGTATTTCAATAATACCGTTTACTCTCAAGTCTGGGCGTACTTCACTAGGTAGCGTTTTGGGTAGTGTTACCTCTACGGTCACCGTACCGTTAATTACAGCAGGGTCAATGCGAGAAACTACGCCCGAAACTTTGCTGCGGCGAGTATCTATTTCTACAGTTTGACCAAGTTGAATGTCTTTAGCTTGGCTTTCTTGCACGCGCAATTGCGCTTTTAAACTTTTTTGATCAGCAACCCGCGCTAACTCAGTGCCTTGCGATATTTCTTGTCCTGCTTCTACCGAGATACTTTGCAATATACCGTGCATTTGGGCACGCACATCAAGCAAGGCAACTTGTTCACGTAATAAGGAAACTTGCAACCATTGCTGTTCAACTTTTGCTTGCTCAACGTTGAGTAAACTTGCTTGTAATCTTGGTAGTTGTGTTAATTCAAATTGGGCTATTTCCAATTTTAGGGTTAATTTTTTTTCACGTAAGACCGCTTCGTTATATTGATAAAGAGGAATGATTTTTGTCACTCTAAGTTGTTTTTTAGCGGCAGCATCTTCAACAGCTTGTTGTTTTTCGATTTCAAGTAACATTACGTCTGCTTGCTTTTTTTGTTGCTCAGTAATGTGAACTTCTTTTAAGGCTTCAAGCTGTGCTTGAGCAACTTTATAGTCGATTTGCACACGCTTATATTGTTGGGTTAGCTCAGGTGAAGATAATGTTAAGATGATACTGTCAGGCGTAACTAATGCGCCAGGTTCAAGCACTCTTTTGATTACTTTTGCGCTGACTCTAGCTGAAAGCCACTGTCTGTTTTTTGCGATCAAATTACCAGGAGCGCGCACATCTTGTATTAAATCACCTAATTTGACTGTGGCGATGACAATATCATCACGCGAAATACTAGCTTCAGCATGGGTTGGGCTGAGCAAGAAAGAGTTTGCCGACCAAGCGAATAACATCACTAAAAAGATAATAATGATTACATAAAATTTGAGTGGTTTTTTTTCACTGTTTTTTGAGTCAATTGAGTCCATAATGGTTTGCATGGTGCACCGTACAGCCTAGCTTGCGCCAAGACATTGCCCTTGTTTATAGTTTTATCTAATAGTTAAGGGCAGGTTAGCGGTGTTTTGATGATTATTCAGAGGCAATCGATGAGTTTCAATTGGTTGTTGATGAGGTGCAATATTTGTCGATGAAATAAAGTCACTTGTGAAGCTTAACCTTACAAAAGTAAGCATAAATGCTCACCTACAGATGAGTTAATCCGTAAACCTGAACCATCTGCATAGGTATGAAATATAATGACCACACCGAAGTAATAATTAGCTTAATAGGTAAATGCGTCTATGCTAGTTACAGATACCTTTTTAATTACCTTTCCTTGCCTTCCAATCTTGAGAGTCTCAATTATGTTTGGGTTAGATTTTTTAGAGAATAGTACCGCCCTCTATCTGGCACTAAATACTGATTATAATTACTTCCTTGTCTTTGCTTCTTATATTGTTGCTTGGATTGGTGCCTATGCGGGTTTATCCGCCATACCTTCAATGCGTGATGTCGAGTCTATTGCCGCGAAACGCTGGTGGCATTTTGGCGGGTCTTTGGCCATGGGTTGTGCGATATGGTCAATGCATTTTATTGGCATGTTGGCATTATCATTACCTGTAGCCGTTCACCACAATTTTGTGCTTACTGCTTTATCTGTAATACCAGCTATTGCGGCAAGTTATATCACGCTGTTTTTTATTGAGCGAAATAACTATTCTACTTGGCATCTTATCGGCGCAGGTATTATCTTAGGTGCGGGTATTGGGACCATGCATTACATGGGTATGGAGGCAATGTATGGTAATTTTTCATTAGTTTATCACCCTTGGATTTTCCTCATCTCTATCATTGTTGCCGTCGTTTTAGCTATTATCGCGCTCTCGGTAGGTAAATTTGATGTGGCCTCTGAAAAGGAAGAGAATTACCAATTGCTACGCTCTGCGGCTTTGGTTGGCGCAGCGATTACTTGCATGCATTATATGGGGATGCAAGCATCATATTTTTTGGCTATAGATGATATTACTCACACAGAATCAAATACTTCTCACAACATGATGACGGTTATATTAATAGCTTCAACACTTTTTTTATCTACCTTAGCCGTGGTTTCTAATGTCATTCATAAAATGTTTAAAAAACTCATGCTCGCTAAAGCAGATGCAGAAGCTTCAACTCAGGCAAAGGCCGAGTTTTTAGCAAGTATGAGTCATGAAATTCGTACCCCCATGAATGGTGTTTTAGGGATGTTAGATTTGTTAATTAAATCTGATCTCAATGAACATCAAATGCACAAGGCTGACATTGCACGTTCCAGCGCTAAGTCATTATTAGTTTTACTCAATGATATCTTGGATTTTTCTAAAGTAGAAGCCGGCAAACTTGATGTTGAAGTATTACACTTTGATCTGCGACGTTTATTAATTGAATTTACAGAATCTGTTGCCTTACAAGTTGAAAGCAAAGGATTAGAGATTATTCTTGATATTACTCACATTGAGCATTCAATGGTTAAAGGAGACCCGGATCGTATTAGACAAATCATTGCTAATTTAGTCTATAACGCAATAAAGTTTACCGAAAAGGGCGAGATTATCGTTAGGGCTGAGCTAATAGAAGATGATAATTTAGATTTGATTTTTAGTTGCTCAGTGCACGATAGCGGCATTGGTATCCCGACAAAAGCCATTAAGAACCTTTTTCAACTTTTTACTCAAGTTGATTCTTCCACAACACGAAAATATGGCGGCACGGGGCTCGGTTTATCTATTGCTAAACAGTTATGCGAGTTAATGCAAGGTTCAATATCTGCTACCAGCTCCTTGGGTGAAGGCAGCTGTTTTAGATTCAACATTATATTGTCAAAAAGCAACCAATCTAGACAGGTAATACCTCCTATTGATGTCAGCAAGTTATCATTATTAGTGATAGATGATAACGCCACTAATAGGGAAGTATTAAGGGGGCAATTGGAGCACTGGGGTTGCTATGTAGAAGAGGCAGCTAGTGCTTCTGCAGCGTTATTAACACTAGAACGGTGTTATGAAAGTAAGCAGGCTTTATTTGATGTGATTTTTGTTGATATGCAAATGCCACTGATGGACGGCGCCACTTTTGCTATTAAGCTAAGAAACGATCAACGTTTTAATAATTTGCCTATGGTAATGATGACTTCTATGTCAACGCAAGGAGATAAGAAGTATTTTACCGATTTAGGTTTTAGTGCCTATTTTTCAAAACCCGTTACTGGATCAGATATTTTAGATGCGTTAGCGATAATAAAGTCCACACCCAAACATACAAACGCCCCTCAACCTATTCTGACCCATCAATATTTAGCTTCATTTTCTCATGAGAATAGTAAATTAGATGAAAATAATACCGTTATCAGTGAGAACGGTATTCAGTTTTTAAGTAAGTCAGACAATGTTAAGATTTTATTGGTTGAAGATAACCGTATTAATACTGTGGTAGCGACGTTAATGCTTAATGAAATTGGTCTCAATGTTATCGCTGTTAAAGATGGACAAGAGGCTTTAAATACTTTAGCAAATGCTTGTGTAGACAACCCCTTTACGTTGGTGTTAATGGATTGCCAAATGCCAATCATGGATGGTTATCAAGCTACCAGAGGAATTCGTTCGGGCGAAGCAGGGGATAAGTATAAAAACATTCCGATTATTGCCATGACTGCTAATGCTATGGTTGGCGATGATGAAAAATGTTTTTCTGCTGGCATGAGTGATTATTTAACCAAGCCAATAGAGATAGAGATATTAACGGATACGCTTAACAAGTGGCTTAAGAACAAAGACCTCATACTAAGGCATAGCATTTAAACGTTGATATAAAATATCTCGATAATTTCGACTGAGTTTTACTTTAGTATTATCATGGAGAATAATTTGATAATCGCCATTGTCTAAACTCACCAATTCACTAACATAATTTAAGTTAACTATGGCGGAACGATGCACCCGTTGAAAGCCTTGTATATTTAAACGTAGCTCCATATTTTTCATGGTTTCACGCACTAAATGAGATTTTTGTGGCGTATGCACACTAACATAATCACCTTCAGCTTCTACCCAGTAAATATTTTCTGCTTTAAGTAGATAAACATGACCATTAGAGCGAATTACTAAACGTTCATTACCGGTTGTTATAGAGGAATGCTCCTCAGAACTTGTGCTATTGGTTAGTCCCTGAGTTTGCGAGAGTAATTGCGTTAGTTGTTCGCTGCGCTGAGAAATTTTATTTTTGAGTATTTGCTCTCGGGCATGCGCTAAGCTCTCTTTAAAGCGCTCACTGTCGATGGGTTTTAATAAATAATCAATGGCATGGGTATTAAATGCGGCAATGGCATATTCATCGTAAGCGGTTAAAAATATTACCGGCGGCATATGTGTTATGCCAACCGCATCGATGACGTCAAAACCGTTAATTTTTGGCATTTTTATATCAAGAAAAACCAAGTCAGGTTTTAATGATAATATCGCTCTGATAGCATCACTACCATTAGCACACTGGGCAATAATGTTGATGTCATCTTCTTGCTGTAAATGCAGCGCCACGCCTTCACGAGCAAGGGGCTCATCATCAACTATTATGATGTTTATAGTCATAGTTTTGATTCCTGATGATTAATAGGCAAGGTGAGAGAAACACTAACGCCGCCTTGGGTATTACTGCTGAGGGTGAATTGAAAGTTGCGACCATAAAGTTGCTGTAATCTTGAGCGAACATTGCTTAAACCAATGCCTTCTTTGAAGCGTTTATCATTAAAATCACAACCAGCACCATCATCTACCAGTTCAATTTTTAGGGCATTATCTTCAAGATAGCTGTTGATGGTTAATTGCACTTTGCCTTGTTTTTCCTCTAAACCATGTTGCATCGCATTTTCAATTAAGGGTTGTAAAATCATCGAAGGCACTAAAGTTGGCAGGGTATTGTGATGGTAGTTTTTATTAATGTTGATCCGATCGCCAAACCTCACTTGTTCAATGGCGAGGTATTGCTCAACGTGCGCTAATTCTTTTTCTAGGGTGATCCATTGCTGCGCTTTATCGTCTAAAGTGGCTCTGAAAAAGTTACTAAGGCGATTGATCATGGTAGTGGCTTGAGCCTGTTCAGACTTCATTACTAAAACTGAAATGACATTAAGGGTATTAAATAAAAAATGCGGGTTAATTTGCATTTTTAACGTTTGTAACTGTGATTCAATTAATTGATTATTTAACTGACTAGCAACTAAGGCTTTTTGCTGGGCAATATTAGCAAAATGTTTGATGTTAATCGCAGTAACTAGCAAAGTATAAATAACCACATTAAATAAGAAAAAGTTGTCGCCAAAGAGAAAATGCCCCATATGTTGCCAAGGTTGATAAGTCTTCATACCTTGAGGCATTTCTTCAAAAAAATGATAATGCAAGCTGATCATTAACGCTGAAATGAGTGATAAAGACAGTAGAAAAAAGGCATGTAATAATAATGCGGTTAACCACTTTTTAGGCTTTACTGGAAATTTTGTCGCTAAAATTTGCACAATAGGTATGAGTACTAGCCAAGGTAACCATATTTTTAGTGTATAGAAGCGCAGGTAAGAAAAGAAGTTAGGTTCAAAATGATGGCTAGTTAACCAACTTGATATTTGTGATAACAGCGCGAACAAAGCCAAACCGAGCCAAATTGCCAGTGATAATAACGCGGCACTTTTAAGCTTGATGAATTTTTTTGTGGGTTTTGCCATGTGATTTAATATAGCTGCTTCGTAGTTTTTTCTTTTAAACAGCTTAACTAACTCTGCTAGCAGATAATAGCACTGAACGATTAAAAGCAGATAAACATCGATGAATTAACCAAAAATAGCGATGAATGTTTTGGCTTTAAGCTAGTCTACATAACTTTCAATAGAATAATAAGCTGTCGGTATAGGGGCTGTTTTTTATAAAACCAAACACATCACAATGGCATCTTCATAACCAAAGCCTTTAGCACTGGGGTAATAACCGGTACGTCGACTGGTTTCAATAAAACCTAGATTGATGTACAGCATTTGTGCGCTGATGTTTTTAGCACGCACTTCTAGCCATATTTTTACCGCGCCTTTGTTTTTGGCTTGGGTGATAAATTGCTTTAACAAGTGTTTGCCAAATCCTTTGCCTTGTTGATTTGATTCAACGCAAATATCCATCAAGGTGGCTTCATCAATAACTAATTCACCGACATAAAAACCAACAACTTGATTGTGTTTACCAAGCTTCTCGCCGAGCTTTTCACCAAGCTTCTCGCCGAAGTAACGACCACCAATGCAACTGGCAAAAGTTTTTTCACTCCACGGGTGGGAGTGGCAGGCATTTTCGATGAGCATTAAGTCGCTAATATCGTCGGCAGTTATCTGGGTGAAATATGCTGATTTGGTCATTACAATAACTCAGTGGTTATTATCTGCCACAGTTGTCTTTTTAATGTGGCAGATTGAGCGATTGTGTTAATGCTGGGTGTCACAAGTTTGTTGTCAACACAGTGAATTTTAGCTGTATTCATCGGTGAACTACTTTGTGAGCTATGTTGTGTGTTATCTGTAATAAGTGCGTTATTAAGTGCTTCGTTATGCACCTCTTTAATAAAGTACCAATTGAACAGACCCACATCAAGGTGAGAGCTTTGCGCTTTGACTTCACCAATGGTTAAATTCAAACTCAGTAAAATATCACTAAACAGTGTTTTTTTGATTAAATTTTCTAAATTTTGCTGACTTTGAGGAATAAAATCGTTTTGCTCTGCGGTATCACTTTTAAGCTGCGCTCGACTCTGCCATAGGTTGATGCCCATTTCGATAAGTTGCTCAAATTGTCTGGAGGTAACCGCCATAAAATAATACTGAAAGTAGCTGTAAATACCACGACATAATGACAGACTTTTTGCTGATAAGAAAGTAGCTAAATTGAGTGGTTTTGGTCAGTTACTTAGAAGAAAAGTAAGAAGAAAAAATGGCAGGGGTGGAGAGACTCGAACTCCCAACCATCGGTTTTGGAGACCGCTGTTCTACCAATTGGAACTACACCCCTGCAACGGATTCGAATTATACTGATGCACAGCCAAAGGTAAAGGTTAAATTGTTAATTAACCTTAGTTGCTCGGTTGTTTGGCGGTTTAATAAGCAAAGGAAGCAACGAGCATCGACAATAATTGTTGCGAAACCTGAAACTGTGCTTATTGGTTTGTTTCTCTCATTTCACAAAATCTAAACTTATCAGGGTAAGGGTAAACATCTTCATAAATACCATCAGCGACATTTTGCTGACATTGTTGCCAGTAGTTTACCGCTAATAAATCTTCGTGGTGTTGCTTAAACGCTTTTAAATACTTCGGGTTCGCCAGCGCAAAAGTGGCTAATTCTTCAGGAAACATATCGCCTGGGGCAACAGAATACCACGGCTCGGCGGCATAAATTTGTTCTTCGGTTATGGCGACGGGTTTGACTCTAAAATTAACTTCATTCATGTAAGTAATTTCATCGTAATCATAGAAAATCACTCGGCCGTGGCGAGTTACACCAAAGTTTTTAAGCAGCATGTCACCGGGAAATATATTGGCAGAAATAAGTTGTTTTATCGCTTTGCCGTAACCGAATAGGGCTTGCTCTATTTCTTCATCGCTAGCTTTGGCTAAATATAAGTTTAAGGGCACCATACGGCGTTCTATATATAAATGTTTGATGATCAGTAAATCACCTTCATAACGAATGAGTGATGGCGCAACTTGGTGTAGCTCTGCTAACAGCTCGTCATTGAATCTGTCTTTAGGAAACGCGACTTCAGAGTATTCCATGGTATCGGCCATACGGCCTACTCGGTCATGCAGTTTAACCAAGTGATATTTGCTTTTAACATCGCTGCGAGTCATATTTTTGCTCGGTGAAAATTTATCTTTAATAATTTTAAATACATAGGGGTAGGACGGTAGAGTGAATACCGACATCACCATACCTTTAATACCAGCAGCGAGCTCAAATTTGTCATTACTGTTGTCGAGATGATTTAAAAAATCCCGATAAAATTGAGTTTTACCTTGTTTGTGAAAGCCAATGGCTGAATATAAATCGGCTTTAGTTTTATGAGGCATTAAACTTTGTAAAAAATTAACTAAGGCATAAGGGTGTTGGCAGTCAACAAAAAAGTAGGCACGAGCGAAACCAAATACTACTGCCATATCTTCGCTTTTACTCAATAAGGCATCAATATACAAGCCCCCTTTTTCATCGTTAAGTACACAAACAATGAAGGGCGTTTCTCCGGCAGGTGAAAGTACGCGGCCAATTAAATAGGCACCTTTATTACGATAAAAAGTGAAATCTAAAATATCAAATTGCAACTCTTCTAATTTGAAGCGGGTTTTAAGTGCTTTACGACGAAAAGCGCGGATCAGTACTTCAACATCAGCATTTAAGTCAACAAAAGGTACTGTGCTTTTATGCGCATTCATAATGTCGCAGATAGTTGCTTCTAAACCTTTTTTTGCGGGCTGGTAGCTAGTATATATTACCGGTGTTGCTCGTTCATCAAGGCGCTGGGCGGTACTTTCAACAAAAATATAATCGTTATGGTAATACTTGCGCTCAAATAAGCGGCAAAATACCGAGTTATAAAATGTTTCTGCTAGTTCAGGTTGATTGTGCTCAGCCAATAGCTCGACATAATTTCGTTTGACTTGTAACCATAACTCATCGTCAAGTAAGTCGATTAAGAAATCTTTTTTGATAATGTTAAAGGTTTCTTTTACCCGCTGTTCATAAAAGGTGGTTCTTGCTTTAGCTGCTTTTTGAATATCTGACCATTGGCACTGTTGAAACCTTTGCTGTGCAGATTGGGTTATTTCAATAAAAAGATGAATATGACGATCAAAACCGTCAATAATAGTTTTAGTTATAGAAAAAGCGAGATTATTCATATTGGCAAGCTATTAAGTCATTGTTACTGCCTATGAGCATACGTTAAAAAGTGCCTTTCAACCGATTATTATTGCTAAATGTTGAATATAACAAGCATTTATATTGTTGAATATGAATGTGACTGTTAGGTAAAAAAAATCGTTAAGCTAAATTTAATGATTTAACTTGCCATTAAAGGCCTTCGGCACTAAAATTACGCGTTTTATTTTTATCAAACTGCTTAGCTAAGGTTAGGCAAAAAGGCAGGTTCAACTATTTATCATGCGTGTTTCTGATTTTTCTTTTAATTTACCCAACGAGCTTATTGCTCGATTTCCTAAAGCCGAACGTACGGGCAGTCGCTTAATGGTGCTTGAGGGCAATACGGGCAATGTTGCTGATCTTGGTTTTACTGATATCCTTGACCAATTAAATGCTGGCGATTTATTAGTGTTTAATAATACTCGGGTTATTCCTGCGCGCATGTTTGGGCAAAAAGCTAGCGGTGGAAAAATAGAGGTATTGGTTGAGCGTTTAATCGATAAAAATACGATTTTGGCTCATATTCGCGCCAGCAAATCGCCTAAAGTTGGGGCGCAGCTGCTCCTTGAAAATAAAGTTAAAGCAACGATGGTCGCAAGACATGGCGCATTGTTTGAGCTGAAGTTTGATAGCTCGCAATCAGTATTATCAATATTAGATGAAATAGGGCATATGCCTTTGCCGCCTTATATTGACAGACCCGATGAAAACAGCGATAGAGAACGTTATCAAACGGTTTATAATGAAAAGCCCGGTGCAGTGGCCGCGCCAACGGCAGGTTTGCATTTTGATGAAACTTTACTTGAACAAATAAAAGCCAAAGGTGTTGAGTTAGCGTTTATTACTTTACATGTTGGTGCAGGTACATTCCAACCAGTAAAAGTGGATGAAATTAGCGACCACATTATGCACGCCGAATATGTTGAAGTATCGAGTGAAGTGGTTGAACAAATTAATCAAACTAAAGCGCGTGGCGGTCGTATTATCGCGGTAGGTACCACTTCAGTACGCTCATTAGAAAGTGCCGCTAAATTAGCCGCAGAAAAAGGCAGCGCACTCACTGCTTTTTATGGTGATACTGATATTTTTATCACCCCAGGTTATGAATTTAAGCTAATAGATGCGCTGTTAACCAATTTTCATTTGTCAGAGTCAACCTTATTAATGTTAGTTAGCGCTTTTGCAGGTTATGAAAATATTATGAATGCGTATCAACATGCGATTAAAGAACAATACCGCTTTTTCAGCTATGGTGATGCGATGTTTCTTACTAAACAAGCACTAACTAAAAATGTAGATCGTAGCTAGCTGCGACATTTGTCGAGGCAAGCATCGACCTACAAATATATAATCATCAGCCTGTTTCGCTGGTAGGTAGGAAAAATATTTATGACTAAATCTACAAAGAATAAAATGAAATACGAATTAATCAATACTGACGGCAAAGCGCGTCGAGGTCGTTTAACGTTTGACCGTGGCACAGTAGAAACGCCTGCCTTTATGCCAGTGGGTACCTATGGCACGGTTAAGGGTATGAAAACTGAAGAAGTTGCGGACACGGGCGCTGAAATAATTTTAGGTAATACCTTTCATTTAATGTTGCGCCCCGGTACGGATATTATTGAGCAACATGACGGCTTGCATAACTTTATTCATTGGCAGAAACCAATTCTTACCGACTCAGGAGGCTTTCAAGTCTTTAGTTTAGGTAAAATGCGTAAAATCACCGAAGAAGGTGTGCGTTTTAGCTCACCGGTTAATGGTGAAAAAATTATGTTAACCCCTGAGCGTTCTATGGAAGTGCAACGTAAGTTGGGCTCTGATGTGGTGATGATTTTTGATGAATGCACACCCTATCCGGCAACTCATAAAGAATCGCAAGACTCGATGGAATTATCACTTCGTTGGGCGCAGCGTTCAAAAGACGCTCATGGCGATAATCCCTCTGCCTTATTTGGTATTGTGCAAGGCGGCATGTATGAAGATTTACGTGAAGTATCTATTAACGGTTTAAAAGCGATAGATTTTGATGGTTACGCTATTGGCGGTTTATCGGTTGGTGAACCGAAAGAAGATATGAAGCGTATATTAGATCACACCGCGCCCTTGATTCCAGAAAATAAGCCCCGATACTTGATGGGAGTAGGCAAACCAGAAGATTTAGTTGAAGGTGTGCGTCGTGGTATAGATATGTTTGATTGTGTTATGCCAACACGCAATGCCCGTAATGGTCATTTGTTTGTTAATACCGGTGTGGTCAAAATTCGCAACGCGAGTAATAAAACTTATACCGGTCCATTAGATTCAACTTGTGATTGTTACACCTGTAAAAATTATTCACGTGCTTATTTGCATCATTTAGATAAATGTAAAGAAATTTTAGGGTCGCAGTTGAATACTTTACATAATTTACATTTTTACCAAAAAATTATGCAGGGTTTGCGTGATGCTATTGAGCAAGGTAAATTAGATGACTTTGTCGCTGAGTTTTATGCGCTACGAGAGTTACCTGTGCCAGAGTTAAAGCTGTAAGTTAGCCTAACAAACCAATATAAATTGTCGGAATAAATTCCGACCTACAATAAAAAGAAGTAAGGAAAGAAATTATGAGTTTATTTATTAGTACAGCCCACGCCTCAGCCGCTCCAGCCTCAGCGGGTGGTGGAATGGAAATGATCATCATGTTAGCGGTATTTGGTTTAGTATTTTTCTTTATGATATATCGCCCGCAAGCTAAGCGTGTTAAAGATCACAAAAGTTTAATGTCAGCGTTATCAAAAGGTGATGAAGTATTAACGCAAGGCGGTATTGTTGGTAAAATCGTTAAAGTATCAGATGAAAAAGATTTTATCGTAGTAAGCATTAGCGAAGGTACTGAAGTTACTGTGCAAAAAGGCGCAATAAATGCGGTTTTACCTAAAGGTACTATGAAAAGTTTGTAGTTTTGTTTTTGTCGAGGCAAGCATCGACCTACAGCTCGAACTTTTGAACGTATTTGTAGGTCGTCCCAAGCGGAGCGAGGCACGACAAATTGATCTAAAAAGTAATAAATAAATAGGACAAATTGTGTTAAATAAATACCCCTTATGGAAAACACTGATGGTAGCGTTTATCGTTGCTATTGGTGCGCTCTATGCCACACCTAACTTATATGGTGAAGATCCTGCCGTGCAAGTGTCAGGTTTACGTGGTGTTGAAGCAAACGTTACCACCCTTGATACTATTAAAGGGCATTTGCGGGCAAGTGATATTGACTTTGCCAGCATTGTGTTAGAAAAAGGTCAGGTATTAACCCGTTTTAAAAATACTGAAGATCAGTTAAAAGCGCGTGATGTACTTGACGATAACCTAGGTAAACAATATTCAGTTGCGTTAAATTTAACGCCCGATACTCCTGATTGGTTAGCTGCTATTGGCGGCACACCAATGAAACTAGGCTTAGATTTAAGTGGTGGCGTTAGCTTCTTAATGGAAGTGAACATGAAAGAGGCCATCAATAAAGCAAAAGCGGGTATGGTCGGTGATTTCCGTGGTGATTTACGTGCCGAAAAAATTCGTTATCGCAGCGTAAAAGAAGATGGCAATGCCATTGTGGTTAAGTTTCGCAAAGTAGACGATCTTGACCAAGGCCAATCATTACTGAAAAAACGCTACCGCGATATACTTTTTAACAGCGACGACGATACCTTAACGTTAACGGCTCAGATAACCGAAGAAAAGTTAAAAGAAATTCGCGAATATGCCTTGAAGCAAAATATCCTTATTATTCGTAATCGTGTTAATGAATTGGGTGTGGCTGAGCCTTTAGTGCAACGTCAAGGCAAAAAACATATTGTTATTGAATTACCCGGTGTACAAGATACCGCCAAAGCAAAAGAAATTCTTAACGCTACCGCCACTATTGAATTTAGATTAGTTGATACCGAGGGCGACTTAAACGCGGCATTAAACGGTCGTATTCCGGCCAGTTCCATTTTATTAACCGATAAAGACGGCAGACCAACGTTGTTGAAAAAACGCGTTATGTTAACCGGTGATCACATCACCGATGCAAAATCAGGCTTTGATGAGTATTCACGCCCTCAAGTTAATATTTCCCTTGATAGTGCCGGCGGATCTAAAATGTCTAACGGTACTAAAAGCAATGTTGGCAAGCCCATGGCAACCGTATTTATTGAATATAAACCCACGGGAAAGCGTGATCATGAAGGTAATATGGTCTTTGAAAAAGTGCAGGAAATTATCTCGGTTGCCACCATTCAAGCCCGTTTAGGCAAAAGCTTTCGTATCACCGGTGCTGGTAGCCCAGCAGAAGCACACAACTTAGCACTATTACTACGTGCCGGTGCTTTGATAGCACCTATTGCTATCGTTGAAGAACGCACGGTAGGTCCAACCTTAGGCGCTGAAAATGTACGTTTAGGCTTTGAAGCCATAATGTTGGGCTTTGGTTTAGTGTTTATTTTTATGATTATTTACTATCGCGCTTTTGGTGTGGTGGCAAACTGTGCTTTGGCTGCTAACTTAGTCTTGATTATTGGCATTATGTCGATGATTCCTGGAGCGACATTAACGTTACCGGGTATGGCGGGTATTGTACTTACCGTAGGTATGGCAGTAGATGCTAATGTACTGATATTTGAGCGTATTCGAGAAGAAATTCGTGAGGGTAAAACTATTCAACAGGCTATTCATCAAGGTTATGATGCCGCATTTTCTACCATTATTGATGCCAATGTCACTACGTTAATAGCAGCGCTTATTTTGTTTGCTGTCGGTACAGGGCCAGTGAAAGGCTTTGCCGTGACGTTATCTATCGGCATTATTACCTCAATGTTTACTTCGGTTATTGGCTCGAGAGCCATTGTTAATGCTGTTTGGGGCGGAAAAAGCCTTAAAAAGCTATCAATTTAGTTAGACGGGAATATAAAAACAATGCAAATTTTACGATTAAAAGAAACCGTCAAATTTATGAGTTATCGCAAAATAGCGATGGTTTTCAGTACATTATTAATGATAGCGGCAATTACTTCGCTAGCGACTAATAAACTAAATTTTGGTTTAGATTTTACTGGAGGCACTTTAATTGAAGTAGGCTTTAAAGAGGCTGCTGATTTACAAAAGCTGCGTCAACTGATGAAAGACAATGGTCATGATGATGCCAAAGTACAGTTTTATGGCAGCAGCCGCGATGTGGTTATTCGCCTAGGTTTACGTGAAGATGTCAAAGCTGAAATGCTAGGTAATGAAATACTGTCCATACTTGAGTCGGGCACAGGCCAAGCAGTAGATATGCGCCGTATTGAATACGTAGGTGCTAGTGTTGGTGATGAACTTGCCGAGCAGGGCGGTTTAGCGATGTTAACAGCACTGATCTGTATTCTTATTTATGTCGCTTTTCGTTTTGAATGGCGCTTTGCCGTAGGTTCGGTAGTGGCATTATTCCACGATGTATTACTGACTTTAGGCCTATTCTCTATTTTAGGTTTAGAGTTTGATCTAACTGTACTGGCGGCAATACTGGCGGTTATTGGTTATTCACTTAACGACACTATTGTAGTTTCCGACAGAATTCGAGAAAACTTTAGAAAAGTTCGTGATACCTTGCCCGAAGATATTGTTAATATTTCATTAACGCAAACATTGAGTCGTACTTTTATTACTTCAATAACCACGCTATTAGTATTAGCGGCGTTGTTTTTTAGAGGTGGTGAGTTAATTAACGGTTTTGCCACCGCATTACTCTTTGGTGTGTTTGTGGGTACTTATTCTTCAATTTATGTTGCCTCACTAGTAGCATTGGCGTTAGGTGTTTCAAGAGAAGACCTAATACCTGAAGTAATTGAAAAAGAAGGTGAAGATCAAGAGCAAATGATGCCGTAACTATAAGTGAGTTAGCGACAAGTCGTTAGCTTCAAGCAGTGAATGAAAAGTGTTGAGTTAAAAGCCAAGCAGTGTAAGTTGCTTGGCTTTTTCTTTATTTGCTTGTGATTACTAGAAAGAGTAACGAGCGCTGAAGCTGTAACCACTAGCATCGCTAGAGGTATTATAACCAGCACCAACAGAAAATTGTGAATTAATATGATAAAAAGCAGTCGCTGAAAAAGTCGTTTCAGACGTACCATCAATGCTATCGCTAACATAGCTAAGTGTACCCGTTAGCTCAATTTGTTCAGACACCATTGAACGAACACCGGTAGTTAAGCCGTAGCCAGTTTCATCAGCTTTACCATAAGTAGATGCTACACTAGCACTTTGTAAAGAAACAATAACAAAAGCATCAGTAGTATTAGTTAAACCATAACGATAGCCAACACCTACGCCATAGGTATCAAAATCGATGTTAACACCGTCAACACTATCAGATAAGGCAGCATAATTTGCCACAACAAAAATGTTATCATTAATTAGCTTTGAGCCAGAAAGGTCAAAACCAGTAAAATCTAAAGCATTCATTTCATCAATATCCATGGCAATATAAGATGCTTGAACCAAATCCCAGTTCGGTGCTGTTTGAGCGAAAGCAATATTGGTGGTTAAAAGACCTGCAGAAAGTAACGCCGATGCAAATAGTTTTTTATTCATGTTTTTTATATCCTTATATAAAAAGATAATCACGGGAAATCCAAAACTGGAGGGTGCTGTGATTAAAGCAAGGCGATTATATAGAATGTAAATGTAAATGGAATGTATTTAATGTAAATATTTAATATTAAGCATGACGAAAGGTTGAAAAATAAATTAAGTGTTTTACGTTTTAATAGATAATGTGTAACTAGCTAGCTATATTGCACTACACTTAGCGTTACTGTATGCTGCACGCCTTTTGCACTATGATTAAGCTCGTTATCTTTAATAAGTAACCAGCGACTTATCACTCGAAGCTTAACTTCAAGAGAATATTTATGAGCACCACTGTTACTAATTTTTCCGATCTAGGTTTATCTGAGCCATTACTCAAAGCGGTTCGTGATCAAGGTTATCATACCCCTTCACCTATTCAAGCAGAGGCTATTCCTGCGGTAATTTCAGGTCGAGATGTGATGGCGGCAGCGCAAACAGGCACGGGTAAAACTGCGGGTTTTACCTTGCCTTTGTTAGAAAAATTATCTAAAGGCGGTACCGCTCAAAGTCGCGTTCAATCGAATAATGTTCGCGCATTGGTACTAACTCCCACTCGTGAACTAGCCGCACAGGTTAGTGAAAGTATTGCAACTTATGGCAAGTATTTAAACTTACATTCAACGGTCGTTTTTGGCGGGGTTAAAATTAACCCCCAAATGATGCGTTTGCGACAAGGCGTTGACGTACTTGTAGCCACGCCGGGTCGTTTGATGGATTTATACAATCAAAATGCGGTCAAGTTTTCACAACTTGAAGTGCTCATTTTAGATGAAGCTGATCGTATGTTAGATATGGGTTTTATTCGTGATATTAAAAAAATCATTTCAGTGTTACCCAAGCAACGTCAAAACTTACTCTTTTCAGCGACCTTTTCTGCAGATATTCGCGCATTAGCGAAAGGGTTAGTGAATAACCCGTTAGAAATATCGGTAAATCCTGAAAATTCTACCGCTGAAAAAGTCACTCAGTGGTTAACTGCGGTAGATAAAAAACGTAAACCTGCGGTATTAACTCACTTAATAAAAGAAAATAATTGGCGACAAGTTTTAGTGTTTACTAAAACAAAACATGGCGCAAACAAACTAACTCGTCATTTAGAGGCGCAAGGTTTAAGCGCGGCAGCTATTCATGGTAATAAAAGCCAAGGAGCACGCACCAAAGCGTTAGCGTCGTTTAAAGACGGAAGAGTACAAATTTTAGTGGCAACCGATATTGCCGCTCGTGGTATTGATATAGATTTATTGCCTAATGTGGTTAATTTTGATTTACCCAATGTGCCAGAGGATTATGTGCATCGTATTGGTAGAACTGCACGGGCGGGCAATACCGGTCAAGCGGTTTCTTTAGTCTGTGCAGATGAATTGAATTTATTGTGGGATATTGAGCACGTTATTCAGCAACATATCGAGCGTAAGATTTTAACAGAATTCGTTCCCGCGAATGCGCTAGGAGAGTCTCGAGCCATGAGACCTTTGAAAGCGAAAAAACCGAAAAGTTTTAAAAACCCTAAGGCGGCAAAGGTTGAACATAAGGATGGTCAACGCTCAGCGGGTAAACATAATAGTGGCAAACAAACGCCCGCAAATGGTAAGCCAGTTAATGCAAATAGTAGCAGAAGATCAAAGTCTAGGCGTACTAGTTATAGTTCTGATTAAGCTATTTAAAGCACAGTAATATATTCATATGTTTTGATATCGCTAAACTGAAACAAGGTAAAGGTTATTTTTTAGTTAATATTAAGGTTTATTTCTGTTACTAATTCGAACATAATAAAAGAAAAGTACTGCTTATGCGATTTTTACTACTGTTTTTTATTTGTTATTCCTCTTTATCTTTATCCGCCACCGTTTCTAGTTCTAGGGACAGTTTAAATGGTGAATTTTCTTTTTCCGAAGGAAATTTACTATTAACCGAAATACAAGCCAGTTATAGCCAAGTAGGCAACTTTTTACGGAGTGACAATAACAAGCAAAAAAGTACCGCTTTTGAACTGTCTCCTGAGTTATTTATTCAAACACAAGGTGATGGCAGTTTATTTCAACTTCAGGCTAAGGCAAGTTACTTTACTTTTGATGATTTTTCTCGTGATGATCATTATGACTTTTCAGTATTATCTAAATTCCACTTAAAATTCGCTGAAAGTCAGAAAATGTTTTTAACTGCTTCTATTGCCGATACCTACGAATATCGTGGCACCGGGCTCAGTTTAGGCAGACCAGAGTCTTTAGATGAAGGTGATACTAAACGCAATGAGTTTTTAAATATTGGTTACTTGTACGGACATCAAGATTCATTAGCCAGAGTTAAACTGTTAGCGGGTTACCGAGACTTTGCTTATTTAACACGAAAAAACGTCACCAAACGATTAGCTTATTCTTCAAGTTATCTTCAAGGAAATTTTGACTACCTTATTACCGGAAATACCTATTTAAGCACTAAAATTCAGTATGAAAATTTTAGTTATGAGCAGAATGCTGATTTAGAACGCAAACAATATTTAGCTTTGGCGGGGCTAAAATGGCATTCAACAGAACTTACCCAGTTACACTTGCTATTTGGCTATGAAAAGGCACTTTTCAGTAATGATGCTTTTGGCGATAAAAACCGTTTTGCTTGGCAAGTGAATATGCTGTGGAACCCATTAAAACGCATTGAATTTAAGTTTACTTCAGGTAGCGAGATTACAGATTCATACAAAATAGTGAAAAGTGTCAATTTTTCTAACTACTATGGTATTGGACTACGTTATGATTTTAATGAACGGCTGTTGTTTAATGTCAGTGGTAAAGTAGCCAATGGCGATGTGGTTGGTATTAAAAATAAGACGGAAGAAAAACGCGTTACAATGACAACGCGTGCACAATATCAATGGCGATATTGGTTATCTGCTTTTGTTCAAATGAGTTATGAAAAGTTTGACTCAACTATTGAACGCAATCAATATGACCTGCAAACAGTGTCTGTGGGTGTAGTTGTAACATTTTAGTTAAGAGAATATTATGCGCTTGTTAGCATTGTTGTTTTTTTTGTTGTACAATATTCAATCAAATGCCGTTGCGGGTGAGTATTTGCTTGGTGTTGGTGATAAAATTGAAATTGTTGTTTACGGTGAAAATGATTTAACCACCAAAGTAAAAATATCGCGCTCAGGCTTGATATCGTTCCCTTTTTTAGACGATATACAAGTCATTGGTTTATCGTTAAAAGACGTTGAAAATAAGATACACGCAGGTCTGTTGGGTGATTATTTAATAAATCCGCATGTATCAGTACTAATAATAGAATACCGACCATTTTTTATTCATGGTCAAGTGATGAGGCCAGGAGGTTTCCCTTATCAAGAGGATTTACGTTTAGATAAAGCTATCGCCTTAGCGGGGGGCTTAACTAATAGAGCCTCTAAAGTAGATTGGATAATAACAAGGACGGTAAAAGGAAAAACGGTGACAATAACAGCAAACATTGCCACGCTTATACAACCCGATGATATTATAAAGATAGAGCAAAGTTTTTTTTGAGTAACAAAGTTGTAATACCAAATAAAGACTCGAATCAAAATGGAGATGAATTGGACTTAAATGAAATATTTAAGCCAATTTTTCAGCGACTCTGGAAAATTATTTTATTATCACTCGTCTTTACCTCTTTTGCCTTTTTGTATCTATCGTTATTAAAACCGTCATATCAAGCAGCGGCAACCTTACAAATTGGCAATTCTAAGCCTAGTGCTACGTTATCGATAAAAGATGCCTTTAATGAATCAAGCATCAGTTCAGTGCAAATAGCAACACAGTTTGAGTTATTAAAATCAAGAAAATTTGCTGAACGTGTCATTAAAAACCTTAACCTACTTGAGAGCGATGAGTTTAATCGTAATAAGTATAAAAAGGATATTGCTTTTTTTAATAACACCGTTGAAACTCAACAAGTATCACTAAATAGTGCTATTAGCATTTTTCAGCAACGTTTGAGTATTGTTCCTGTTACTAAAACCGAATTAGTTAAAATAACTTATACGGCTTATAACCCTGAACGGGCAAAAAATATTGTTAATCAAGTAGGTGAAACCTATCTGCATTACCAAAATGACATTCATCGTTCCTCACAAGAAAATACCGCCACTTGGCTAGTAGAACAACTCGCTAATTTAGAACTTAAATTGCAAGTATCAGAAAAAACACTACAAAAATTTAGGGAAGACGAAGGTATCGTTGATACCAAAGGTGTTGTCGGATTAGTTGCGGGTGAATTGACTGAATTAACATCATCCCTATTGCGAACTACTAGAGCACAGGACGATCTTCATGTTACTTATCAGTATATTATTAAAAATCAAAAAGCACCGACTAAATTAATTGAACTTAAAGAAATTAATAATAACTCTTCATTTATGAAATTGCGCAGTATTGAAGACACCATTGAGCGTAAAAAGCACGAATTATCTCGACGTTATGGGCATAAACACCCTAAAAAAATTGCCATACAAGCAGAGTTAGATGCGGTAAAACAGCGTGTTAACAGCAAAATAATCGCTCTCAGCCAATCACTTATTAAAGATTATTTTTCCATTAAAGAAAAGGTCAAAGCAACCGAAAATCGTTTAAAAGACGCTAAGACTAATTTTTTAAGACTAAGCCGTTTAGACAATAAATTTTCGCAATTGCAACGAGACGTACAAACCAATAAAGAACTTTATAACTCTTATCTGGTCCGCTTCAAAGAAGCCGATGCTATGGAAGGTTATAAAGCCAACCTTTATGTCAGGTTTATTGATAGAGCGGTTACCCCAAAAGGTCAAATAGCACCAAGGAAGAATATGGTGCTTGTGCTTGCTTTCATGCTTTCAATGATCTTACTTTCAGTGATTGTAACTACCCGTGACTTCTTAAGAGATACGCTAGATTCCCAGCAAAAACAGAACAATTTTGCTGAAGCGGATATTATTGGTGTATTACCACAATATAAAGTGAATAAAAAACAAGATGATCTCTTTGACAATGATGCACGATTTATCGAGGCAATTAGTTCACTACGGGCAACTATTCTTTTTCATCAAGTGAGAAAAGTGCCGAAAATATTTGCGGTAACATCATCTGTTTCGGGAGAAGGAAAGTCGACCGTAGCATCCTATTTGGCACGCTCCTTTGGTGAAATGGAAAAGGTACTCTTAATTGAAGCTGATTTGAGACGACCAACATTAGCAGCCAGAATGAATCTAAGTGTTCATCGGCCAGGTTTGTCAAATTTATTAGCGAACACTCACCCTATTGAACAATGTATTATTAGGGATACCGATTATAAGCTAGATATTCTCACTTCAGGGCTTACTCCGGCAAATCCTTTAGCTTTTCTGTCAATGAAGCGTTTTAAGACGTTGTTGAATTCTTTTGAAAATTATTATGACCGTATTATCATAGAAACACCGCCGGTCAATGTAGTGAGTGATGCTTTAGTCATTTCTAAACTGGTAGAAAGTGTGCTGTATGTAGTACATGAAAATAAAACCAAACGTGAGCAAATTCGCCAAGGTTTACGGTTACTTAAACAGGTCAACGCACCAGTAGAAGGTATTGTAGTTAACCAAAGCAGAATAAAAGATAGCGATGCTTATAAAAGAAAATATTATAATAACACCAGTAATGTAGTAAAAATACCAACCCGTAAACATGCCTAATTAGCTAAGTTAAATAACGGCATTACTCAGGGGCTAAGTAGCCTAAATTCTGTAACTGCACATCAGCAAAAGTATTTATAACATTGCCAATCACAATTAAGCTAGGTGGTTTAATGTTGTGCAATGTCACTAACGCTTCTAATGTTTCTAAGCTGCCTTTTACCACTTGTTGATCAACATGACTACCTTTACGGATTAAGGCTGCGGGGGTGTTCTTACATCGACCAGCATTAATCAATTGTTTGGTAATTGTAGGTAAACTTTTTATACCCATATAAAATACCACCGTTTGCTCAGGGTCATTTAATGTTTGCCAAGGAAGATCTAATGCACCATTATCTTGCATATTGCCCGTTATAAAGGTGCAACTTCGGGCAACTTTACGATGCGTTAAAGGAATGCCAGCATAACTAGTGCATGCTGATGCGGCGGTTATTCCAGGGACAATATGACAAGCAATACCCTGGCTAATTATAAACTGTGCTTCTTCGCCACCACGCCCAAAAATAAAAGGATCGCCACCTTTTAGCCGTAATACTTTTTTATTTAGTTTGGCATGTTCAACTAATAACTTGTTAATATTTTCTTGGGGAACACGATGAGCAGCTTGTTTCTTGCCAACATAAATTCGCTCGCAGTTACTAGGTAATAGTGCCATGATCTCTTGGCTAACCAGGCGATCGTAAATCACCACATCGGCTTGTTTTATAAAACGAAAAGCTTGTAAAGTTAATAAATCTGGATCACCAGGCCCAGCACCAACAAGGGCAACTTCACCCGTTTTAAAGCTTTGTTTATGAAGTGGTGGCATATATTGAAAAGAAGTCATTATTACTCTAATTAAAAATTGATCTTACTGCTATTAAAGCAAAAAAAGCGCCAAAAGGCGCTTTGTAGATAATATAACTTACGCGTTACCTGCACATAGCATTATTTACTTAATGCTTCACCTAAATGTGGGCGAATATCTTTTAAAATTTCTTTCTGCAATCGAGTGCTGCTAGCGACAATGTTGCCTGATTTACCATGATTATGACCACCAGTAAAGTCAGTAATTAAGCCACCGGCTTCAATCACTAATAATTCACCTGCGGCGGTATCCCATGGTTTTAAACCTATTTCGAAGAACCCATCAACACGACCTGCCGCTACATAAGCGAGATCAAGTGCCGCAGAGCCAGCTCTGCGTATATCCGATGTTTTTAGAAAAAGCGAAGTAAACATTGCCATATAAGCATTGGTATGTTGTTTATGTTTAAAAGGAAAACCTGTAGCTAATATAGTGCCAGATAAATTTTTGTGTGCTTTTACGCGAATGCGCATGTTATTCAATTGTGCACCTTTGCCACGGCTGGCGGTGAATAACTCCCCACGAATGGGATCAAATATTACCGCTTGATCTAATTTACCTTTAACTTTCAAAGCAATAGATACAGCAAAATGAGGAATGCCTTTAATAAAATTGGTGGTGCCATCAAGTGGATCAATAATCCATTGATAATCGTCATCATTGCCCGTTAATACTCCAGATTCTTCACCAATAATAGTGTGTTCGGGGTAAGATTTACGCAGTGTTTCAATAATTGTTTGTTCAGCTGCAATATCAACACTAGTGACGAAATCGTTCGAACCTTTAGATTCAACTTCAACTTTATCAAGTTGCTCATAAGAGCGAATGATAACTTTTCCTGCATTGCGCGCGGCGCGCACGGCAATATTTAGCATGGGATGCATAATAGCGTACCTATTTGTAAATGGCTTTTAAAAGAACGATGTAACATTGCTTGAATAAACTAACAACAAACAAATAGACGAAATAATCATCTTACCTATTCAACAAGTAATTCAAGCGCGCGGAGTATAGCAAGTTTTAATGTTTTTAGCGATAAAGAACTTTGGTTAATAGGTCGATAAATAGGCTGTTTTGATTTGATATAGAAAAACAAACTAACTTAAGCAAACTTGGTTTATTGATTATACGTGCTTTTTAACAAGTACCGCAGTACTCTTCTATGTTAGGATCTAAAGCATAAATGAATAGGATCTAAAGCATAAATGAAGCTTTAATGGCTTAGGTTAAAAACAGGTAAATAGAGTAATAATGTCAGATAAAAAGTTTAATTCAAAGACAAGTAATTTATTAGCGCAAGTGCGTATTGTTTTGGTGAACACCTCAGATTGTCGCAATATCGGCAGTGCGGCACGAGCAATGAAAACGATGGGTTTAAGCCAATTGGTATTAGTAGACCCGATTGAAATGCCCAGCGGTCAAGCGCAAGCTTTAGCAGCAGGTGCTACGGATGTGTTGGCCAACGCCAAAGTAGTAAGTACTTTAAGTGAAGCTATTGAAGATTGTGGTTTAGTTATTGGTACTAGTGCTCGTTCGCGTACTTTACCTTGGCCTATGTTAGAGCCACGTAGTTGTGGTGAAAAAATGATAGCAGAGGCTAATGAATACCCTGTTGCGCTGGTTTTTGGTCGTGAGAGTAGTGGTTTAACCAATGATGAACTACAACAATGTCATTTTCATGTGCAAATACCAGCCAATCCTGAGTACAGCTCGCTTAATCTTGCTATGGCAGTACAGACGTTAAGTTATGAAGTGCGTATGAGCTACTTGTTATCAATTGATGCAAAAGACCAAGAGTTCAGTACGGGTAACGGTGCTTACATTGGGAAAAAGAGTATTGGAACAAAATCACCAGAAGCAACAAGTACAGATGATGAGCTTTATCCGGTAACAGCAGAAACCGAGCGTTTTTATCAACATTTTGAAAGTGCCCTGATGAGCACCGGTTTTATTGTTGAAAGCCATCCCGGTTTGGTGATGACAAAATTAAGACGTTTATTTAACCGTGCTCGTTTAAATGTTAAAGAAATTAAAATGATGCGGGGCATTTTAGCCTCTATAGAGAGGGCCTCTGTAGAAAGGGCTTCTATAGAAAAGCCCTCAAAAGAAAGAGTTTCGACTAAAAGTACAGAAAAAAAATAAAGGAAATATTATGTTTACCCGCATGAAAGAAGACATTAACAGTGTTTTTGATAGAGATCCCGCAGCGCGCACTACACTTGAAGTATTGCTTAACTACCCGGGATTACATGCTATTTGGATGCACCGCTTAAGCCATCGATTGTGGCGAGCCAATTGGAAGCTCATTGCCAGAATTTTATCCACTTTTTCTCGTTGGTTAACTGGCATCGAAATTCATCCCGGTGCAATTTTAGGTCGTCGTTTTTTTATTGACCACGGCATGGGTGTTGTTATTGGCGAAACCGCAGAAATAGGTAATGATGTCACTATTTATCATGGTGTTACTCTTGGTGGAACCAGTTGGAATGCGGGCAAACGCCATCCTACCTTAGAAGATAATGTTGTTATTGGCGCAGGTGCACAGGTGCTTGGCCCTATCACTATCGGTAAAAATGGTAAAGTTGGTTCAAACTCAGTAGTGGTGAAGGATTTACCCGAAAATGCTACTGCGGTTGGTATACCCGCTCGCATTGTCAGCAGTAAAAATAGTAATGAAAATTCTTTGCTCGATGCCGATTTAGGTGAAAAACTCAACGGCAGTTTGGGTAAAGAGTCTCGTGATAAGGCGGCGAAAAAATTTGGTTTCGATGCCTACGCCGTTTCTACAGATAACCCAGATCCCGTTGCTAAAGCGATTGGCCGTTTGCTTGATCATATGCACTTAATGGACGATAAAGTGGCTAATTTATGCAAAGAAGTAAATAACTTAGGCGGTGATGTTTGCTCTAAAGACTTACCTGAACTGAGCGTAGGTGAGTTTGTTGAAGATGAAAAAGCGGCGGCTAAACGTCGAGAAAGTAGAGTTGCCAGTTTTGATCCCGAAATCTAACGGTTACTTCGCTATAAAAATAAGCAGTTCCTAATCTAAATCAAGTTTTTTTCAAATAAAAAGCAATAGTTGAGTGTTTTACTCAAGTATTGCTTTTCGCTGTTAACTTCTTAGTGTAAAATACTTGAGTATATTACTCAGGTATATACTTGATTAAATTTTAAGGTTATGTAAAATTGCGCCCTATTAGCGTTATTGAGCAATTACTCGGTGTTTTTGATAACACTTAAATTTGACAATATATACGCATTTAGTTCGCGAAAGAGCACATTATGAAACTAACCTCTAAAGGTCGTTACGCCGTTACAGCAATGCTAGATGTTACTCTTCACGCAGCCTATGGGCCGGTGTCTTTAGCAGATATTTCAGAGCGACAAGCGATTTCTTTATCCTATTTAGAACAGTTATTTTCAAAATTACGTAAAAATGGCTTAGTGGTTAGTATTCGTGGACCCGGTGGTGGTTATCGTTTAGGTAAGTGCTCTGCACAAATAGCGATTGCCGATATCATTAGTGCAGTTAACGAAAGTGTCGACGCAACTAGATGTCAAGGTAAAGGCAACTGCCAAGGTGGTGAACAATGTTTGACTCATTCCCTGTGGGAAGGTTTAAGCCAACAAATTGAAGAATTTTTACAAAACATTAGCTTAGCAGAACTCATTGCTAAAAATGATGTGAAAACAGTTTCTAAACGACAAGATGAAATTCAGATGACAGTAAGTAAGCCGTCATCGTTAGAAACAATTATCCCTATTAATTTATGATGTATTAACTTTAGATAACTTTAGATAACTTAAGATTATTTTAAGCTGATAGTGGATTTTTATTAGACCTATATTAGACTTATATTAGACAACCCGTACAAGTGGAGAAAGAGAGTAAATGAAGCTTCCTATTTATTTTGATTATTCAGCAACTACCCCTGTTGATAAACGTGTCGCGGAAAAAATGATGCAATACATGACCACCGATGGTCATTTTGGTAATCCTGCATCTCGCTCACACAAATTCGGCTGGCAAGCCGAAGAAGCGGTTGATATCGCTCGTAACCAAGTTGCTGAGCTAATTAATGCCGATCCTCGTGAGATTGTTTTCACCTCAGGTGCGACAGAATCTGATAACCTTGCTATTAAAGGTGC
>JAESPR010000013.1 GCA_016765685.1 Colwellia sp.
ATCACCAATTACTACGTTATTTATTTAATAATTAGAACAACTAGTTATTGAAATAAATGCCTTGTATTTGGCAATTTTTCCTACATATAAAGTAGATCACCTAATTAATGAAACTGGTATAAGTAGGCTCCGCCATTTCAGTACATAATAATCTGAAGTGTTTTTTATAAAAGCCGATGTAGTTGCCTCTAACAAGCTTATTTGTACTTACTGTTGCGTTCACTTGTTAGTCATAAAATTTAGAACATTACTAAAATAAATTCTTTTGATTACGTATGAAAAACTTTTGAATGGGTAATTACTTCTACTTTTGATAAATTTCTCTGTTGACGAGGAGAAAAACCAAATTGTTTTTTATAAACACTTGAAAAATTAGCGCTATTTTCATACCCCACTTCAAAGCCTATTTCTTGAATTGAAAGATCAGAATGAATTAACAATGACTTGGCTTTTAACATTCTTTGTTTTCTTAGCCACTCAAATACCCCAACACCTAATACCCGCTTAAAAGTTGCTGCTAATTTGCTTCTGTTTGAGCCCATGAATGAAGCAATATCATTGAGTATAAGTTTGTTATAAATATTATTTTTCAAATAACGGCAAGTATCTTGTACTAGTATGTTGTCTTTATTTTTTTTTATTGATTTAGTAATGTTTAGATCTATTTCTATAACATTACTGTATTTCCCTACGGGTATACTCGCTGGTGCATAAGCCCTGCTTTGTACTTCTACTTGATAACCATTATCTTTTAGAAGCTGGGTGCATTGAGTGGTATTTTCAGTAGTTAACTCAAGTATCACGACTTTATTTTTTGTATTATTCATTGCTCTTCCTTGTAATAAATATATTTTCTCCTGAAATATTTACCAACAAAAAAAATCCTTTTGTTGCCTGTATTCAGCATGAGAGAAGAGAATAAAAAAAATGAATTTAAAAGTCCTAACGCGAAGCTTACAATTTCTTACCAAAACATTACCAACACGTCATCAGCAATAAAAACACTATAAATCAATAATTAACAGAGAGTGATAAGAGTTTTATTTCACCGTTTAAATTGCTAAGATAACCACGGATAAAATAACAGGTATTAACTTTGAGCCATTCAAGTAACATATCGAACGACTTCATCACTAGCCCTTATTACATTGAAGGGCTATATATTGAACCATCGCAAAGTATCATTATAGAAAATAATGAAACGCGACATATTCAACCTAAAGTAATGGAAGTATTAACTTACCTTTGTAGTAAAGCTGAACAGCTCGTTTCTACCGACGAATTAATTAAAGCATGTTGGCCAAATCAATATATTAGTGACAGCCCTCTTCATAAGTGCATAGCCCAAATACGTAAAACACTTGCCGACGATCCTAAAAACCCACGTTTTATTAAAACCGTGCCTAAAAAAGGTTACGTGTTCATTGCTAAAGTTAAAGGGCTGAATATAACACCACAGCAAGCCATGCCGCCTTGGTCAGGCGAGCCGCCTTACCCAGGACTAAAACCTTACACTTTTACCCAAAACAATATTTTTTTTGGTCGTGATCAAATCATTGCAGACATTAACAACTGGGCAGCTCAAATAAATAGAAATGAAGCAACATGGTTATCGCTTTCTTCCCCCGTTGGTGCAGGTAAAAGTTCACTGGTATATGCAGGCCTGTTACCCACATTAATATCACATGCGGTTATTGATAAAACAAAACAAGATATTTGCACTGTTATAGATTTAGCATCAGTCACTGCATCAACAAAACCACATATTTACCTATTAGAATGTCTACTAAGCAAAAAAAATCTGTCTACAACACTCTCGTTACAAAATTACGCAGATTTGATATCAGCACAAATTGAAAAAACCGCAGATAGCCAGACTATGACGTTATTTCAAACAAAAATAGTGGCAAATAATAACCATAGTCGGTTTGTACTTTTTGTTGACCACCTTGAAATGCTGTTTGACTACTATTCGCCCATCAGACTAAACGAACATGAACATGCCTGTTTTTTCCTGCTGTTACAGCTATTGGTTCGTTCAAAAAAATGTTTTTTAATCACCGCTATTCGTGAACAATTCTTACCTGAATTAGCACAAACAACCATTGAATATAAACAAGCTTTTCAATATAAAATACCGACTTTTAGTCATACCGAGTTAATTGATATTATTGAGAAACCGGCTATATTAGCTGGTATTAATTTTGAATATAATGATGATACTAGAGAGCGTTTGAATAGTGTAATCATTCAGCAGTTACAAATAAAACCTGTACCTATAGGCATTGTGCAATTTTTACTTGCACAACTATACGCGCAAAAGTCTGAGCAATTAATCACCTATAAGGCCTATAAAAAAATTGGCGGTATTGCTGGCTGCCTTGCCACCATTGCAGAACAAAACTATCAGCATTTAAGCGAGCTAGAGCAAACAAGCTTTGAACAAATTTTATTTCGCATATTAACGCTAAGCGCTAACGGCCAAATAGCAACCAGTGAACAACCTTGCCCAATTAAGCACTTTACCGACAAAAACAAACTGTCTGTTATTGGTAAGTTTATCAATGTTGGTATTTTTCAATTAATCTGTATCAATCAACAAACGTGTGTTTATCTTGCCCATTACAGCTTATTAACTACTTGGACCCGCATTAGCTTATGGATTAAAGCAAATATTTCAAATCTATATATTCGTCATGACCTAAAAATAGCAAGCCAACGTTGGCTGTATCATGAAAAAAGCAGTCATTTATTGATTCACTCTAATAAAAAAATCAAAAAAATTAATCGCATTATTGACAGCAATGACTTTAGTATTAACGCTGACGAAAAAGCGCTGATAGCATTATCAATGAATAAAATTACACGTACAAATCGCTTTAAAAAAGCGGTTGCCACCACATTTTTTATTAGTTTTATTGGCCTAGCTTGGTTGTCAGTAGCACTGATACAGACAAATGAACAAGTAACTACTGCCCGAAATAACGCGGAAAGCCTTATTTCTTTTATTATTTATGATTTAAAGGATAAGCTTGAGCCACTAGGCAAGCTTGAATTGCTCAATATGGTTGCGGGCAAAACCCTCGATTATTTCGAATTAGCTGGCACAGAAAACTTAACGGGCACAGCTTTGCTGCAATGGACTGAGTCTCTTCATATTCTTGGCGCAGTTAATATTAGCAAAAATAACTATAATGATGCAGAGTCATATTTCAAACAAACAGCAGTGGCATTAAAATACGCCTTAGCAAAGGATAAAAACAACGAGCAATTATTAGCGCTAACTATGCTCACTAATTACTGGTTAGGTTATTCTGCTTACTTACAAGTAGACTATGACACCGCAGAGCCTTTTTGGATTAACTATAAAAACTATGCCGATAAGCTATTTTTACTATTTCCAAAACCTAAGTGGCAATTAGAGCAATCTTACGCGTTAAATAACCTCGGTTCATTGGCTGAAAAAAATAACCACTTAACGGTGGCAAGTAACTACTTTGAACAATCTGCACAAATAAAACTAGCTCTACTAGAAACACAGCCAGACAACCTAATAATAAGGGCTGATTTAGCCGACACCCGCTCTTGGCAAAGTAATATTCAAGCCAAGTCTGGTAAGTTATTTAACGCGATCAATTATTTGCAAGACGCTTTAAAACAAGTGAAAAATATATATTCAACAGAGCATAGTTTCAAAAACATCGAAACCATATCAGAATTAGAACACAAAATAGCCTTGTTATATTACGATGTGGGCGATTTAGAAAAAGCTCAAGTGTTTTCTCAAAAAGCTAAAGGCAATATAATTAAATTAGTAAGAAATGATGAAGAAAACTATTTATTTAAAAAAGATTTATTATGGAGTCAGTTATTGTCTATACAGGTTTTTATTAACCAAAATAAACTTGATCAGGCGTTAACCTATATTGATAAAGCTAAAAAATTAATTAATATATTAAAAGGCTCCTCTACTGATACTATAGAGGCTATGAGAGCAAATATTTATTTACTTCAACAAAGGGCTAGAATAAGGGCCTTGCTTGAGCAAGACAAAAGTGCCCTTATGGCAATAACTGAGGCAATTAAGCTCTTTAAACAACATTTATCTGTTAATTTTGAAACGTCGTTTTACGCTCGAATTATGCTAACAAAATTAAGCACTATACATAATGCTGATACTGCTCCTGTGATATATGATGAATTAGCAGAAATTAAAAAATTACTTGAAAACAAATTACAAGCAAGCACTCCTGATTATAAGGCAATATCAATTTACTTAACTACTATTAACTTTATGAAACAATTACCATTGGGTAAGCATCTACAATCTAATCACCCATGGTTGAAACTCTATCAAGCTTCTGACTATAATATCCCCGAACATTCAAGACTCAGCATAACCAACAACAGAAAGAAAAAAGAAGCAATTAATCATTAGCAGCTAGCTAATTATTTCCAAACGTCTAAAAGGAACATGACAATGACAGAAAACAACCTACAAAGTCACATTAAAAATAATATCAATCTTTTTTTAACCATCACTCACAACACCGATAACTCTCATAACTACCAGTATTTATGCCGTATGGACAATGGTGTTGAAGTTAATTTACAAGGCTTAATAATTTCTGAGCCAACACAAATAACCGTTCAATTAAGCAATGTTACTCATGCTAACTATGTTATTACCCAATGCCTAATTCCTTGTGATCAAAAAACCATTACCGCTCAAATTGAAAAAGCGGGTGACAAACAAATTGTCACTTTAATTGATCGTGATAACGAGCAGGAGCCTGAAGATTACAACTTTATTATCATCGCTAAAAACCGCCATAACCATGAGCAAGTTGTTTGTGACCCACAAGTTCATAATAAAGGAAAAATGGGATAAGAGACTTTAGTAGCATACTCTTCGATATACTCCCCCTTCCATAACAGGGCTTAATAATTACTCTCGCTCTGCCTTACTAGAGTCTGATATTAAAATGCCTTAGCTTTAAAGCGAGTTATGAATTGCCAGCCTAATGCTCACAATTTATAACTCGTCACTCGGTAGCTACTAACTCGTTACTCACTAGATGTTATCGGAAACCCTCTATCACGCATCAAGGCTTTTACATCAGCATCACGCCCTCTAAAAGCGCGATAAGCATCGGCAGGGTCGACCGCATTGCGAACACTAAATAAATGTTCAACTAACTTAGCAGCAACGCCAGCGTCATAAAAGCCACCCGGCGATTCAGCAAAAGCTTCGGCTGCATCTGCCGTTAGTACTTCAGCCCACATGTAACCATAGTAACTTGCAGCATAGCCTTCACTACTGAAAATATGATTAAACTGGGTGCTGCGATGGCGCATAACAATTTGCTCTGGCATATTTAACGCCGCTAAAGTATCACGTTCAAATTCAGCGGCATCAATACCGGTTGGGTCAACCGTATGAAATTTCATATCAACTAACGCTGAGGCTAAATATTCAGTGGTTTTAAAACCTTCATTAAAAGTAGCGGCTTGTTTAATTTTGGCAATTAAATCAGCAGGCATAGCTTTACCCGTTTTATAGTGCACTAAATAATTGTTGATCACTTCATCAGTAGCCAACCAGTGCTCTAATAACTGAGATTGAAATTCAGTGTAATCTCGTACGCCGCCATTTAAGGTTGGGTAGGTTACTTTTGAGGCTAAGAAGTGCAAGGCATGACCAAATTCATGGAAGTAGGTTTCTGCATCAGACCATGAAATTAGCGTTGGTTGACCGTCAACGCCTTTACTGAAGTTAGAGTTGTTTGATGACAGTACATTTTTCTTACCGTCAAACGTGGTGTAACTGCGATACGTAGTTGCCCACGCACCAGAACGTTTGCCTTTTCGTGCAAACGGGTCTAAATACCATAAACCAATATGTTCATTTGAGGCTTTATCGGTAACTTCCCAAACACGCACATCGGCATGAAATACCGGTACTGAGCCATCTGTAATTTCCACAAAGTTAAAATTAAACAAACGATCGGCGACATAAAACATTGCTTCACGCAGTTTATTTAATTGTAAGTACTGTTTTACTTCGTCAGAGTCTAAGTTGTATTTGTCTTTACGAACTTTTTCGGCATAAAAACGATAGTCCCACGGCTCAATTTTTTCAATGCTGTCTTGTGCTTTACCTATAGCAAGCATATCAGCAACTTCTTCATCAACTCGAGCAATAGCTGCAGGCCAAACACCTTCCATCAGTTTGATCGCATTTTCTGGCGCTTTTGCCATGCGATCTTCTAAGCGCCACGAGGCATAATTTTTATAACCTAATAAAACAACACGTTCATGACGAAGCTGAAGAATTTCGCCAATAATGGCATTATTGTCAAACTCATCACCATTGCCGCCACGGTTATAATAGGTATTCCATACTTGCTGACGAAGTTTACGTTCGGTTGAATACGTTAAAAAGGGATCCATTGACGAACGAGTATTAGTAATAGCATATTTACCCTGATGCTCACGCTCTGTGGCAGCAGACGCGGCAACACTGATAACTGATTCAGGTAACCCGCCCAGTTGCTCTTTAGTTAAATACAGTACATAGCTTTCTTCATCGGCTAAAACATTATTGCCAAATTTAGTATGTAACTGTGCTAAACGTTGGTTTATGTCAGCATAACGTTTTTTATCTTCTACATTTAACGTAGCGCCATTGCGCGCAAAACCATTATAAGTTAATAACACTAAGCGTTGCTGTTCTGAGGTTAACGTTTTTACTTTATCACTGTTATAAACCGCTTGTACTCGAGCAAATAGTTTTTCATTTTGATTTATTTTAGAGAAAAAAGCGGATAGTTTCGGTGCCATTTCAGCCTGAATTTCACGAAATTCGGGAGAGGACTGGTTTGAACTCCATATGCCCCAATAAGTAAACACACGGCCTAAATCGTCACCAGTTCTCTCCATAGCAACAATGGTATTTTCAAACGTTGGTGCAGCAGAGTTATTGGCAATAACGTTAATTTCAGCCAGGTTAAGTTTCATACCGGCTTCTATGGCTGGAATGACACCAACAAGTGAAACTTTATCAAACGCCGGTACGCCTTGATAAGGCCCTTGCCATTTAGCTAATAGTAACGCTTTTGCCTGCTCGGCTTTGTTATTTTTAGTAACCGATTTTGCTTCTTTATCTGTTGTGACTACGGTATTTTCAACTGCAGTGTTCTCACCCGAACAAGCCATTAAAAGGCTTGACAGTAAGAAAGTGGATAATAATCTTTTTTTCATAGTTCATCTCTAGCTTACGTGTAAATATTGGCAATAGTTGTGATCTTTACTTGACTAAAATTTAAAACTATTGGGTTAACATGACATTAACAAAGATAACTTAACAAAGAAACACTTCAAGGCGACATTCATCCTAAATAATAGACCACTGAACTGATTTAAAACGTCTAACGTCAATTGAAGCCATGAAGTAACGACCATAATTAATTATCGAGTAATTGATAATACTCATCTATAATTAATTTTGAATTGCATTATATAATATTCTGAAATGGATTTTTCATTCGCCACCGTAGATGAGAGGTTCATAATGAAAATATTGGTTGTTGATGATCAAGAAACCATGAGAAGAGTTATTTCACATATATTGCAACAGCTTGGACATGAAAACGTAACCACAGCCGAGGATGGCAAGCAAGCATTGCAACGTTTATCCGGTGGTAATTTTGATTTTGTGATCTCCGACTGGAATATGCCTAGGATGACGGGTATTGAGCTATTGAAAGCGATCCGTAAATCAAACGAATTCAAAGCTTTGCCAGTTTTATTAATTACCGCTGAAAATGCAAAAAGCCAAGTAATGGAAGCGGCTAGAGCTGGTGTAAACAGCTTTATTTGCAAACCCTTTTCAGCTGCAGAATTAGAAAAGAAAATTTCGATTATTTTTCCTGATAAAAAACCTTAAAAGAAACTTAGGGACATCCATAAAGAGTTATTTATAGAAGAGCAACCATTATGATAGCAATTATTGGTTCGTAAACCTAAATATTAGCTAAGCATTTGATCTTGACTATAATTAAACTAATACAATAAAAATAGGGTTACAGTGATGAGTAAGCATAATGGCAACAGTGTCGAGTTTTGTTTTCTGGCAGAGCCAACCGATGTGAATTTCGGCGGAAAAGTTCATGGCGGCATGGTAATGAAGTGGATAGATCAAGCATCTTATGCTTGTGCCGCCAAATGGAGTAAGCGTTACAGTGTCACAGTTTCCGCCAATGGCATTCGTTTTATCAGGCCTATTCTGGTCGGGCAAATGGTCACAGTTACCGCTTCAATTGTCCATACCGGCCGCAGTAGCATGCATATATACGTGGTAGTACGTGCTCGCGACCCAAAGGAAGACAGCGAAGTTATCACCAACCGCTGCTTTATTACTTTTATGGCCACAGATGAAAGTGGCTATCCGGTAAAAGTTCCCGTATTTGAGCCTAAAAATGAAGAAGAAAGTATGTTAGAACAAGTGGCTATGCACGCTAAAGACTTTGCGAAACAACTAGATCAAGATTTTGAAGAAAAATTGGGTTGGAAATAACAAAACAAAACAGATCAAACACAATGCACCGACCAGTTATAACCAACTGAAATACATGATTTATATAAACTTGCAAAGAAAATTAAATATGCTTACTTGGCAAGTTATCTAAAAATTGCTATCAATACTACTCAATAAAATTTATCTTAGGGTGGAACAGCGCATGCAATATCCAGCACATGGACGTTACAGTATTGAACGACAAAATAATATTTTATTAATTGATGCTCAAGGCCCCTTTAATGACGTTGTTACCGAGCAATACCACCAAGATATTATGCTTATCACCAAAAAAATGAGTTCTAACCCTTGGGCTTCATTGGTTTCTTTCAAAGGTAATGGAGTCTTTACTCCTGATGCAGAGCACAATCTCATCGAAACCACACATTATCGTGTGAAAAATGGAATGGTCGCGGTTGCCGCAGTTATTCTTGATAGTGCTTATGCTGACATTTTGCAGATGCAACTACAGCGAATTTATCAAAGCTGTCAAATACAGTTTCATTTTTTTAGTGATACAAAAAATGCCAGAAAATGGTTAGATAGTTTTATTAATTAGTCAAGCTAGCCTTTGTTATGGCGGCATTTTGTCGTAAACTTTATTTTTACACTATAAAGTAATACTTCAAAATGAACTTGTCCGTAAAACCTGCGACACTGATCAAACGTTACAAACGTTTTCTCGCTGATGTAACATTAGCTGATGGCAATACCACAACCATGCATGTTGCTAATACGGGTGCTATGACCGGTTGTGCTGAGCCTGAAGATACAATTTGGTATAGCACTTCCGGTAATCCTAAGCGTAAATATCCCTTTAGTTGGGAATTAACTCATACTAAGCAAAATCATTTTATTTGTGTCAATACCATTCGTGCCAACCAATTAGCTGAAGAAGCTATTTTAAATGGCACCATCGTGGAACTACAAGGCTTTGATAAATTACAAAGAGAAGTAAAATACGGTGCAGAAAATAGCCGTATTGATATTTTATTAAGCGCTAGTGCTAGCCAAAATTCATCGCAAAAAAAATCAATTAAAACCTATATTGAAGTCAAAAGTGTCACTTTGCTTGACAAGGATCAAGGCTATTTTCCTGATGCAGTTACCACGCGCGGTCAAAAACATTTACGAGAATTGATGAGTATAGTTAAACAAGGCGATAAAGCGGTACTGTTATTTACTGTTTTACATACGGGAATAAACCACTTAAAAGTAGCTAAACACATTGACAAAAAATATGCAGACTTGCTAGTTCAAGCTATAAAGGAAGGTGTTGAAGTACTGGTTTACAAAGCAAACATTAGCCCTAAATGTATGGCCTTAGCTGAACGAATTGATTTTTAGCTCATACCCAAACCACTTCAAACATTAAATAGTGATGTTGTTACTGTATTTCTTTATAAGCCCCATTTGGTCATTATTTTTTGATAAGTACCGTTTTTTTTGATAGTTGCTAATGCTTTTTTAAGCTTTGTTACAGTTTGTTGCGGCGTTGTTAGCCCTGTAGCTATATATAGCTCAGAAGGAAAATTTTTAAGCTGAATATAGGGTTTTATATCATCCGTATTAAATCCAATACTTTCCATCTCTTGCTCTAGCGCTATAAAATTTGTCAAAATAAAATCAATGCGCCCTTTAAATAACATCTGCCACATTTGTTCATAACGCACGGCTAAATAAAGGTTTTCTTCGCTGTTGAAACCCGCTTTTTTTAAATACTCTTCAGAGTGGTAGCCTCGTATAGTGCCAACGATGTGCTTTTTAGCATCATCAATAGTGGTTAAACTAACCGCAGCACGATTTTTTAAACCGACCAAAAATGCTGTGGCTTGATAAGTTTGCCCAACCCATTGAAAATTTTCTGCACGCTTGGGAGTTTTTAATAAGGAAAGCATAAAAACATTAGCCTGATTAAGGGTTGTTCTATAGCCCCTTGCAAAAGGCATTATTTCAATATCAGCATTAATATTAGCAACGTCAACAACAGCTTTTACTATTTCAACCAAAAAACCGCTTGGTTGATCATCATTATCTAAATAATGGTATGGAGGCAAATTTTCAGCAACAAATAATACGTCATTTGCGAAACTAAATTTTGTAAAATTAAATAAAATAAAAAAAAGTGCAGTAAATCTATATTTTATTTTCATTCTATTACTACCAAATTACAGCTAAACCTTAGCACATCATACTTAACTTTATCGCTGGTCACTAGTTAATAATCCGTTGAGAATAAGACAATGATGTTAACTTTATTAATGTTCACAACTATGCACTTTATAACACTTAACAAGTTCAAGAATAGTAATGACAGTGATAGTTGATCTTGGTTTACATGACTGACTATTAGCCAAGTGAGTAATAAAAAAAAAGACCCTAACAAATTAATGCTAGAGTCTTTTTATGTAACTTTCGTTAAAAATTTAATTCAGTATAAAAATACTAATTAAACTTTAACGATAACGTCAACCAAAGTGCACATCCCTTTAGAGAGCAGACTTTGAGATTGGCGCTACGCTTTAACGATAACGTCAACTAAAGTGCACATCCCTTTAGAGAGCAGACTTTGAGATTGGCGCTACGCTTTAACGATAACGTCAACTAAAGTCCAGTTCTTAGACTTTGAGATTGGCGCTACTTCACGAATAGTTACTACATCACCTTCGTTACATACGTTAGCTTCATCATGCGCTTTCAACTTAGTTGAACGCGTGATGTACTTACCGTACATAGGGTGCTTAA
>JAESPR010000074.1 GCA_016765685.1 Colwellia sp.
GAAATCAGTGAAAGTACCCGGTTGTGAATTATGGTTAGCTGTTTTGAAAGAGCGTTGTTTGGTTGGCAAATGCAAAATAGCATTGCTTGGTGCTAGACAAGATGTGGTAGAAAAAGTTTCAAGCAAAATATTAGCGTTACATAAAAATGCTCAAATAGTTTATGAAAGAAATGGCTACGAGATAGACACTAATAAAGTTGTTTCAGATATATCAGCAGCTGAACCTGACATCATTTTTATTGCTACAGGGCAGCCCTCTCAAGAGATCTTTGGTAAGGCGATAAGTACTGCAAACCCGATGGCTTCAGTATTTTGTATTGGCGGTAGTTTTGATTTGTTTGCTAATAAAGTAAATAGAGCGCCTAAAGTAATGGTTAAGTTAAACCTTGAATGGTTATATCGTATCTATATTCAGCCTCATAGAGCGCATAGAACTTTTCCTGCTTTGTTTAATGTTATGAAGGTTGTTATTGGAGTAGGAAGTAAGTGAAAATAGCTGTCGCTGGCACAGGTTTTGTAGGGCTATCTAACGCAGTTTTACTAGCTCAACACAATGAAGTCATCGCACTAGATATATCCGAAAAACGAGTTGATTTAATTAACCACAAGCAATCTACCGTTATAGATAACGATCTCCAACATTACCTAGCTAACAAGCAATTAAACTTAACGGCGACCCTTGATAAAAAACAAGCATACTCTACTGCCGAGTATGTCATTATTGCCACCCCGACTGATTACGACCCCCAAACCAACCACTTTAATACCTCTTCAGTTGAAGCGGTGATTAAAGATGTTATCGCTATTAACCCAAACGCTGTAATGGTTATAAAATCTACTGTGCCCGTAGGTTTTACTCAGCGAATAAAAGCAGAACTTAACTGTGACAATATAATTTTTTCACCTGAATTTTTAAGAGAGGGCAAAGCACTGCATGATAATTTACACCCCTCTCGTATTATTGTTGGTGAGCAATCACAACGAGCACAAGTCTTTGCTAATTTATTAGCCCAAGGCGCAGTTAAAGAAAATATTACTGTTTTATTTACTAATTCAACCGAAGCGGAAGCGATAAAACTTTTTTCCAATACTTATTTAGCTATGCGGGTCGCCTATTTTAATGAACTCGATAGTTATGCGGAAACTCATGATTTAGACACCAAACATATTATAGAAGGTGTGGGTTTGGATCCTCGTATTGGTTCACACTATAACAACCCATCATTTGGTTATGGCGGTTATTGTTTACCTAAAGATACTAAGCAATTGAAAGCGAATTACAAAGATGTTCCTAATTCTTTGATTAGCGCCATTGTTGATGCAAATACCACTCGTAAAGATCATGTTGCGGCAGCAATCGTAAAGCGAAATCCAAAAGTTGTTGGCGTATATCGTTTAATTATGAAAAGTGGCTCAGATAACTTTAGAGCATCAAGCATTCAAGGTATTATGAAACGCATTAAAGCTAAAGGCATTGAGGTGGTTGTTTATGAGCCTGAACTTAATGAGCCTGAGTTTTTCCATTCTCGCGTGATTACCGATTTAGCAGAATTTAAAGAGCTATCAGATGTGATCGTTTCTAATCGCATGGCTGTTGAATTAAATGATGTTGAAGGTAAAGTTTATACTCGTGACCTTTTCGGAAATGATTAATTGGCAATGGCTAGTTATCAGTTAAACTAAGTCACAATTTTTTAAGATACTAATATTTTCAAGATACTAATATTTAATATAAAGTAAAGGATTAAAATGAGTAACAAAATAACAAAAGCAGTAATCCCCGTCGCCGGTTTAGGTACGCGTATGTTACCTGCTACCAAAGCTATCCCCAAAGAAATGTTGCCTATTGTTGACAAACCGTTAATACAATACATTGTTGATGAATGCGTCGCTGCAGGTATTACTGAAATCGTTTTAGTAACGCATTCCTCTAAAAATGCCATAGAAAATCATTTTGATAAATCTTTTGAGCTTGAAACTACGCTAGAAAAACGGGTTAAACGCCAGTTACTTGAAGAAATTCAGGCTATTTGCCCTAAGAATGTCACCATATTGCATGTCCGCCAAGGTGAAGCGAAAGGTCTTGGTCATGCGGTATTAAAAGCACGCCCTATTATTGGCAACTCGCCCTTCGTAGTAGTTTTGCCTGATGTGATTTTAGATGATGCCAGTGCTGACTTGAAAACTGAAAACTTGGCGGCAATGCTGACACGATATAACGAAGTGGGTGGTTATAGCCAAATAATGGTTGAACCTGTGCCTATGGATCAAGTAAGTAGTTATGGTGTGGTTGACTGTGCTGGTCATAAATTAAATCCAGGTGAGTCTAAAACGATGACCGCCATTGTCGAAAAACCAAGCGTTGAGGAAGCACCTTCAAATTTAGCGGTAGTCGGTCGTTATGTTTTATCAGAAAAAATATGGGATTTGTTAAAATTAACACCACCGGGCGCGGGTGATGAAATTCAATTAACAGACGCAATAGCCATGTTAATGGAAAAAGAAACAGTAGAAGCTTTTCACATGACTGGAAAATCTCATGATTGTGGCTCTAAATTAGGTTATATGAAGGCAAATGTTGAATATGCTTTACGTCATGATGAGTTAGGTGAGGAGTTTCGCGCTTATTTGAAAACACTATCATAAATTAGCTTTAGGAAGCATAAAGAAGCATGGAACTTTTTAATCAAAAAACGAGTATTAAAAAAAACGCTGAATTAGCTAAGCAACGCTCTATTTTGGCGCTTTTTGAAACACCCAATAGAGCTAACGACTTCTTCCTTAGCGCTGTTGATCTCCATCTAGATTATTCAAAACAAAATATTACTCAGTCTGAACTAAACGATTTAATTTCTTGGGCCAAGAGTAACGACTTAACAAAGAAAATCAACGGCATGTTCAGTGGTGAAATAATAAATAATACTGAACAACGCGCTGTTTTACATACCGTATTAAGAGCGCCTGCCAGTGTTCAAAAGTCAGTGTTAGGCAAAGAAGCGATGCAAGTTCAAGCAACTGAGCAGCGCATGGCACAAATTGTTAATGATGTCAGCCAAGGCAAATTAGTTAGCGTTACCGGTGCACAATTTACCGATGTTATCGCTATTGGTATTGGCGGATCATATTACGGTATTAAGGTTGGTTTAAGTGCTCTGCATCCCTATCGCTGTACCGGTTTAAAAGTGCATGTACTGGCCAATGTTGATGGTGCAGCAGTGACTGAAAAACTTGAAAATCTTAATGCGGCGACTACCCTTGTTATCATTATCTCTAAAACCTTTACGACTCAAGAAACGCTATTAAATGCTAACGCGATAAAACAGTGGATGTTAGCTGAGCTAAATGACGTTAGTGCTATTACCAAACAATGGTTTGCCATCAGCAGTAATGTAGAAAAAGCGCAAGATTTTGGTTTAAATGCAAGCCATGTTTTACCCATGTGGGACTGGGTTGGCGGGCGATTTTCACTATGGTCAGCTGTCGGTTTGCCTCTTGCATTGGCTATTGGTAATGAGAATTTTAATGACTTAAAAGCAGGTGCTTATCAAATGGATCAGCATTTTCAAACCGCTGGTTTTTCTCAAAACATGCCAGTGCTATTGGCATTAATTGGCATGTGGAACCGTAATGGTTTGAATTATTCTAGTTTAGCCGTACTTCCTTATGATCACGCATTAAGAGCATTACCGGGCTACTTGCAGCAAACCGATATGGAAAGTAATGGTAAATCAGTTTCAAAGCAAGGTGAAAAGCTCAACTGGGCCACTGCGCCTATTGTGTTTGGGCAAGAAGGTACCAATGGCCAACATGCCTTTATGCAATTAATGCATCAAAGTGATGACATTATTCCAACCGACTTTATTGTAGCACTAGAAGGCACCAGTACATTAAAGGATCACCATAAAGTACTTGTGGCTAATTGTTTTGCGCAAAGTGAAGCCTTAATGCAAGGAAAAAGTTTAGCTCAAGCGAAAACCGAGCTTGCTCAGGCAGGAGCTAGTGTAGACGAAATTTCTCGTTTAGCTCCGCATAAAACGATGAAAGGAAATACCCCAAGTAATACACTGTTAATGCCAGCACTTACGCCCAAATGCTTAGGCGCTATTTTAGCGCTTTATGAACATAAAGTTTTTGTTCAAGGTACCTTGTGGCAAGTTAATTCTTATGATCAATGGGGGGTAGAATTAGGCAAACATTTAAGTGAGCAAGTATTAGCCTTAATGGAAAATAGCAGTGCTAAGCATGAAATGTCGCCATCAAGCACTAAACTAATTGAAACCTTTGTACAAAAACAATTACAAAATTAAACCCTGTTAATATACAAACTAACTTTGCTCTTATCACTAAATAAGTTAAAATATGCCCGTTAAAAGTTAATAAAACGTCTGTTTTTTGAACTTATTGTTTTACTTTATAAAAGTTATATATGAATATTTTAGTTATTGATGATAAAAAAAGTGTTAGAGATTACGTGAGTAAGCTTTTAACTGCACTGGGTCACACCGTTAGTGTGGCTGTTAACGGCTTAGATGGTTTTGAGAAAGCACAAAAGGCTCCATTTAACCTTTACATTATTGACCACCTCATGCCATTGATGAATGGTGTTACCCTGAGTAAAAATCTCAAAAAAACACCGTTTTGTGCCGACGCCCCTATTTTATTTATGACCACACAAGATCAAGCAAGCATCAAAATTTTACCGGAATGTAGTTTGTTTGCTGGTATTATTAATAAACCTTTAAATGAAGCTGAATTTATTTCGGCAGTAACCGCTTTAATCAACCAATCACCTGTAAAAATAGCATTGTAAACACATCACACCACTATAATTTTTTGTAGAATTGTTTTATTCTTTAATTAATATCCATGCAACTCGTATCTTGAGTTAACATGGGTATATATTTACTTTTTCCACAATATAAGAATAAAAATGAATGAACAGCAATTGGCACAATTACAAGCGGCCATAAAAACAATTCCTGATTATCCTATGGAAGGGATCTTATTTCGTGATGTCACTAGTCTGCTCGAAGACGCCGACGCTTTTGCTTTGACAATGACGTTATTAACGCAACAATATAAAAATCAAGGTTTCACTAAGGTTGTTGGTACTGAAGCACGGGGTTTCCTCTTTGGAGCGCCTTTGGCTTTAGCCTTAGGTGTTGGTTTTGTGCCGGTGCGTAAACCCGGAAAACTCCCACGAGCAACATACGCTCAAGCCTACCAACTTGAGTATGGCGAAGATATTTTAGAAATTCATTGCGATGCGTTAACACCGCAAGACAAAGTATTAATAATAGATGATTTACTGGCAACCGGTGGTACTATTGAAGCTACAGCTAAGTTAATTCGTCGTGTTGGCGCCCAAGCTAAATATGCTGGTTTTGTTATTTCTTTACCCGACTTAGGTGGTGAAAAACGTTTACAAGCAATGAATTTAACGACGTTTTCACTTGTTCAATATAATGGTGAATAAATAATAAACTAGTGTCTAGTAACGAATAAGTTATTGAGAGTAATAAATAATATGGGCTATCAAGTATTAGCGAGAAAATGGCGACCTAAAAAATTTGCAGAGCTGATGGGGCAAGAGCATGTTGTTACTGTGCTGGTTAATGCGTTAACGCAGCAGCGTTTGCATCATGCTTATTTGTTTACCGGCACTCGTGGTGTTGGTAAAACTACTATCGCCAGAATTTTTGCGAAAAGTTTAAATTGCGAAACGGGCATAACCGCTATTCCTTGTGGCCAATGTGATACCTGTTTGGAAATAGATCAAGGGCGGTTTATTGATCTACTCGAAATTGATGCTGCCTCGAAAACCAAAGTAGACGATACCCGAGAAATTCTTGATAACGTGCAATATGCACCCACTCGCGGCCGTTATAAAGTTTACCTTATTGATGAAGTGCACATGCTGTCACGTCACAGTTTTAACGCCTTGCTAAAAACCCTTGAAGAGCCGCCAGAGCATGTCAAATTTATTTTAGCGACTACTGATCCGCAAAAATTACCGATTACCGTGTTATCGCGTTGTTTACAGTTTCATTTAAAAGCGCTGACAGTTAACCAAATTGAAACTAAACTCGCAGAAATTTTAGCACAAGAGCAAGTAACGCATGCCGATGGCACTTTAACGTTACTAGCTAAAGCTGCTCGCGGCAGTATGCGTGACTCGTTAAGTTTAACCGATCAAGCGATAGCGCAAGGGCAAGGTGCGTTAACGCTGGATAATATTCAGCAAATGTTAGGTGGCTTAGATCAAAACTGGGTTTATAACATTGTTATCTCACTATTAAAGCAAGATGGTCCAAGTTTAATGGCATTAAGCCAAAAAATTGCTAGTTGTGCGCCAAGTTATAGCCGGTTGTTTGCTGAACTAATACAACTATTTCATCAAATTGCTATTTTACAAATTGTTGAACAACATTTTGATTTATCAGCAGAACATGCCAAGTTATTAAAAAAATTCAGTCAGGCAATGTCACCAGAAGATGTGCAGCTGTATTATCAAATTTGTGTTAATGGTCGTAAAGATTTACCTTATGCATCAGACGAACAAGCTGCTTTTGATATGACCATATTACGCTTGTTTGCATTCAAACCAATGCTTAAAGAGCAGTTACCAGTAACAAGTTTCAAGCAACAAGAAAGTGAAATAGTACAAGATCTAGCATCACTAACAGAGCCGTTGCAAGTACTAAGTGATAAACCTGAAGAAGTAGCGCAGCAAGAACAATTAGCTCAGCAAATGCATGCTATTGAGCAACAAGCGGTAGAGCTTCAAGCACTACCTCCTCAATCATTTGATTCTGAAAATATTATTCCAGAGCATTCGCCAAAAAGTGTGCCAGAAAACGAACCCAAAAGCGTAATAGAAAATTTACCAACAAAGGTAAATAGTCAACCTCAAGGCTCAACAGACAGCGTACCTTTTGTTCCTGAAAATAATAATACTGAACAAGTGAAAGAAGCTGATAAGGCATCGTTTGATAGTCCGGTCAGCGCGGTGCTGGCCACCAGAAATATGCTGCGTAGTCGTAAAAAACAGTTGGATCAGCAAGAAAAAAAGTCCGGTGACGCCTTAGCGCGTCAAACTAATTTAAGCAAAACAAACTCTTTAACCGATGATGCCGTTGCCGAAGTAAACCCAAAAATCGAATTGCCTAAACCTGAGCAACCTTATCAAGCTGACCGCATTGACCCTACGATTATTCGTAAAGCGAATCAAGTAGACAAGTGGGCACACATGATTGATTCAATGGAGCTTATTGCTCGTTTAAGACAATTGGCCATTCATGCCACTATTGACGAAAACTCCACTGAAGACAATTTGATTTTGCGCTTAGATCAAGCAACCAAACATTTGGTTACCGAAAACGCGCAACAGCAATTACAACAAAGTATTAGCCAATTTCTTTCGCGCGATATTAAAGTTACCATTAACGTTGTTGAGCAAACGGTTGCTGATCCTTATAAAATTCAATCTCATATCAATGATAAGCGTTTCGATTATGCAAAAAAATTACTTGAGGGAGATGACATTGTTCAAGGGTTAGTACAATCGTTTCAAGCAACCTTGGATGATGAAAGCATCTCAGCTATTTAAGCTTATTACTTTTTTATAATGTTGCTTGTACATCATCTTGGTATACTACAAGCAACAAAAATTTATTGTGAATACTTCTTTTAGACAAATAACTTTAGAAAATATAATTTACCGGAGAAAGATAATGATGAAAGGTGGCATGGGCAATTTAATGAAACAAGCCCAACAAATGCAAGCAAAAATGCAAAAAGCGCAAGAAGAGTTAGCGAATATGGAAGTTGTTGGAGAATCTGGCGCTGGTATGGTCAAAGTTACTATGACCGGCAGCCATAGCGTTCGTAAAGTTGAACTCGACGATAGCTTAATGGAAGATGATAAGGATATGATTGAAGATTTACTTGCTGCTGCAGTAAATGACGCGGTACGTCGTGTAGAAGAGCAAAATAAAGATAAAATGGGCGCGCTAACCGGTGGTATGCAATTACCGCCGGGCATGAAAATGCCATTCTAGATCGTAATAATATGAAAAAAGCCGACAAAAATGTCGGCTTTTTTCATTGGGATTACAGAGGGACTAATTTTTCTCATATTCTTGGCATCTCCCAGCGTTACCTCTCATTATTTACTCACCGAGAAAAACAATGGCAAATATCCATAGAACACCTGAGCAATGGCAACAAATATTCAAGCAGCATGCATCAAGCGGTTTGCAAATAGCCGAATTTTGTAAACAACAAAAACTTAACCCATCAAGTTTTTATGCGTGGCGTAAGCGTTTAGTCGATACTTCGCTTTTTCCATCTATAACGCAAAGCCACCCTGATCTTGATGACAGCAAAACTGATTGGGTTAATATTATTCCTGAGCAAGCAGTACCTTCACCAAGTGTAAAATGAAAACAATAACACGGGTGACTCACTGGACAGCAGAGCAAGCGGACGAGATTTATCGGCTACTGGATGACTTGAAATTAGCGGTTTGGCAAAGCTATGGTGAAGATATTGTCAAAATGCATCAAGAAATTTCCTGCCAAGAAAGATTAGCCGAAGAAAAAGGTAAGATGAATGATGAACTTCCCTTTTAGTTGATAAAAAGACTGGAAAAATTGGCCTTATTGGTGTTTTCAGCTAAGCTTGAACATGTTCATTAGGCATGATGAGCCAAGAGCAGGGTCCTCGGATAAAGGAAGCGTTAGGGATGAGCTATGTGGCTAGGAGCTGCAATGGATGACAAAGGTAAAGGGATATAACCGATCATGGATGATCACTTTGTTAGCTATAGGTATTTCAAACTTCACTTAGAATATTCATTTTACCCTCTTATAATTTATTCAAAAACAAACTCAAAAAGGCTCACTTTATCGTAATTTACTATGCGGCAAATAGTGGCGGATTTACGCCGGCAGCAACAGCTTCAGCCATTCACCTTGTGAGTGCTTGGTCAGCAAAAAACAACTTATGTTTTGGGCAAGTAAAGGTAAGTGAAAAATCTAATGAAATCACGGCAATCCCTTTACTGCTGGATTTATTAGATATAGAAGATTCCACAATTACGATGGATGCCATGGGCTGTCAATTCGCGATAGCTGATAAAATCGTCGAGTCAAAAGCCAATTATGTTTTAGCTTTAAAGGGCAACCAAGGTGAATTTCATGATGATATCAAGCTTTTTTTAGAGACCAATTTAACGAATAAATTTAGTAAGATAGCCCACACTGTCAGTAAAACACTCAATGGTGAACATGGACGTATTGAACAGAGAAATGTTTGGTTAACCAACGATATCCAATGGTTGATTGAACGTCATCCCCGATGGAAAAGTATAAAAGGGGTTGCAATCGTTGATTCCACAAGAGAAGTACAAGGAAAGGTATCCCACGAGCAACGGCTTTATATTACGAGTCATGGCGATAAGAGTGCTGATTTTATTGCCCGTGCTATTCGTAGTCACTGGTTCGTTGAAAACAAAC
>JAESPR010000075.1 GCA_016765685.1 Colwellia sp.
AGAATTCATCAACAAAAAGAAAACCTCAGTCAAGAAAAAATAGAACAGCTAGCGGCTATTGCCGAACGAGAAAGAATTGCTCGCGACTTGCACGACTTAATTGGCCATTCGTTAACCTCTATTGCCCTTAAGGCTGATTTAGCTGAAAAATTAGCTTCCGCAAATAAAATGCCACAAGCCAAACAAGAAATATCTGCCGTAGCAAAACTAAGTAGAGCCGTGCTTAGTGAAGTAAGAGAAGCTGTTTCTGGACTGAAATCTCAACAGCTAAACGCTCACCTACAAACGCTAAAAGAAGAATTAGAACAACATCAATTTAGTGTTAACATAAATAATAAGTTAGCCCAAATTACTAGTGAGCTTGAGGCAAACCTAGTGCTTATTTTTAAAGAAGCTGTCACCAACATTCTCCGGCACAGTAATGGTAATGCGGTGGTATTAACCTTAATACCACAAGACAATAAAATACTCATCACCATTAGCGATAATGGTCAAGTTGGCAGCTTTAAGTTCGGTAACGGTTTGAATGGCATGACCGAGCGCTGTCAAAACTTTAATGGCTCTCTTACAGCAAACCATCAGCACGGCTTTACTTTAAACATTACTTTAGACATCACTACAGAGACAATAAATGATTAACGTTATCGTGGTAGAAGACCAAGCCTTAGTACGCGGCGCAATATCAGCATTGTTGTCTCTAGCAGAGAACATAACCGTGATTGGCGAAGCTGAAAATGGTAAGCAAGCACTTACTTTAATTAAAAACAACACGGTTGACATAGTGTTAACCGATATAGAAATGCCAATAATGACAGGCATAGAGTTGATTGAAATACTCGCTAGTACTCAACCACAAATAAAAACCATGATCATGACCACCTTTGCCCGGGCAGGTTATATTAAACGTGCTATCAATGCCGGTGTTAAAGGTTTTATTTTAAAAGAGTCACCTTCAGATTATCTGATTGCGGCAATAAATAAAGTCGCGCAAGGGGGCAAAGTGATTGCGGCAGAATTAGCACTTTGTGCTTTAGACGATAACGACCCATTATCAGCAAAAGAGCGTAAAGCGCTCAAGTTAGCGGGCAATGGCTTAAAAACTGCCGACATTGCCAAGCAGCTTTTTTTGTCTGAAGGTACCGTGCGAAATTATTTATCTGAAGCCATTACCAAATTAAATGCCGCAAACAGTATTGATGCTGCTCGCATTGCTCACCAAAAAGGTTGGCTGTAAGCTATAGCTAAATCATATCAACTATTGTAAAGCAGTGACCACCGCACGAAAAAAGGCAAGTGTTTCTTGTTTAGAGTAGCCATCCATAAAAATTTTATCAGCGCTATTTTTAACAATAACCACGCCTTGCTGTTGATTCACATAAATATATTGACCATAAACTCCAACACAGAAAAACTCCCCCGGTTGCGCCAAGGGTGGTAACCAGATTTGATAACCATAACCTAATTTGTCTACGCCAGGTTTTAAGTGATCTGCGCCCGCAGTGCTTGCTTGTTGAATCCATTCTCGTGAAACCAATTGCTTTGATACTAGTTGTTCATTTTGCCAACGGCCATTATTTAATAATAATCGGCCAAAACGGGCGTAATCGCGTGTGGTAGCATTTAAACCGCCAAGTGCAAACGCATGACCTTGGGAGTCAGTGATCCACGCAGCATCACTTTCCATACCAATTTTATTCCATAAATTATGTTGCACTAACTCAACCAATGATTGGCCACTAACTCGCCGTAAAATCATGGCAATAACATGAGTGTCCATGCTGACATAATGAAATTTTTCACCCGCCGTTGTTTCATTACTTAACTCAGTGGTCATTTTATCTAACGAACCACCGATTGCTAATAACCGCCCCATTTTATTAATATCGGAATTAAAATCTTGATAATCTTCATTCCATTTAACCCCTGATGACATTTGTAATACATGTTTAATTTTTACTTTTTCATAACCTGAACCCTGCATTTCAGGTAGGTAGAAAGCCACCGCCTTTTCAATATCAATTTTTCCTGCATCTACTTGCATGCCAAATAATACTGAAACAAAAGACTTGGCCATTGACCATGAAATGCGCTTATCTTCTGCACTGGTGTTAAGGTAATAATGTTCGAACGTTATTTTATCGTTTTTCAATACTAACAACGCCGTTGTTGCTCGACGCGTTAAGAATTCGTCAACGTTGATGTTTTTGCCTTGGTATTCAAAAACAGCAGGCAGAGCCTTTTCTCGATATGTAAACTGATAAGGCTGTACACTTTTGGTTATTTTTTTAGTCCAAAAAGCTTGTTCCATATGAGAAAAATTATTAACAATCACTGCTTTGTCAAACAAGGTAATTACCGCATGTAACCGGCTCACTTTTTCCCAATTTAATGTCACTATCATGGTTAATAAAATAACCAAAATCACTAACGCTTTTTTGCTGTTCTGCTTAATACTAACCATAACTAGCCTTTATTTTTTACGTAAACGTTCTCGGTAGCTGTCTTTGGCAAATTTTTGCAAATCGGCCACTTTATCACTTTCATCAATTATTTCACGACCCAATAACGTTTCAATGGCATCCTCTAAAGTCACCACACCCGCAGTTTGTCCAAAACGATCTTTTACTAAAAAAAGTTGCTCGTGACGTTTAATAAAAGTATCGAGCAAATTCAACACAGGGTAATTTTCAGAAATATGATGTATTGGTTTTTTCAATGTTTTTAGTAAGCTATCACCTTTACCTTGGCGCTCGTATTCATACAGATCACCTTTAATAATCAAACCTGAAATAGTATCCGTACTGCCTTGAAAAACGGGAATGCGAGTAAAATTTGCGGTTTGCTCTGCGCTGAGGGCTTCTTTTACCGTGATAAATTCAGACAAAGCATGAACAACGGTGCGCGGCGTTAATATGTCTTTGGTTTTAGCCTCGCGTAGCTTTAATATATTTTCTAGCAAGACGTTTTCTTGTGTGGCTATCGCCCCTTCTTTATAACTAAGCGCAGTAAACGCTAACACTTCTTCACGGCTAATAGAATTTTTGCGGTTTTTGCTAAATAGACGAGTTAAACGGGTTGAAAGCCAAACCATTGGAAACACGAGTTTAATCAGAAAAGAAATAACATAAGACGATGGAATAGCCAATTGTCGCCAAAAGGTAGCCCCAATAGTTTTAGGAATAATTTCAGAAAAATATAAAATAGCCAGTGTTAATAAAAAAGCTATTAACGTTTCCCATTGTTCGCCATAAACACGAACCGCTTGTGCGCCAACTCCAGCAGCGCCCATAGTATGGGCAAAAGTATTTAAAATGAGAATACTGGAAATTGATTGATCTAAATGTTCTTTGGTTTTAGCTAAAACAGCACCACCAAGCGGCTTTTGTTTTTTCATTTGCTGCACATAGGTAGGGGTAACAGACAATAATACGGCTTCTAATATTGAACAAATAAAGGATACACCAATAGCAACAATTAAATAAATTATCAATAAAGTCATTTAATTTCTCTTTTCATTTTATCTTTCACTTTTTAAGGATAAGGCAAATTCATAAAGGGCATTTTTTTTCACGCCATGAATTTGTGCGGTAATAGCACAGGCTTTTTTAGGTTTCATCTCTGCTAATAATAATTTTAGGGTGTTAATTACCTCGCTCGAAATGTCATTCACATCGGCTTTATAACCCTCAATGATTAACACCATTTCACCTTTAAGTTGATTGGGGTCTTGTTCTAGCCAAGCAAGCAAATTTTCGGCATTGTCTGAATGTATAGTTTCGAACGTTTTGGTTAACTCACGCGCAATGACCACATAACGTTCACCACCCAATGTGGTTACTATGTCTTTTATGGTGTCGATAGCGCGCCTTGGGGCATCATAAAACACCATCGTTCTAGTTTCATTGGCTAATGCTAATAAAGCACCTTGCCTTGCTGTCGACTTTGAAGGTAAAAAACCTTCAAATGAAAACCTATCGGTAGGCAAGCCCGCAGCACTAAGCGCAGCAATAGCCGCACAAGCGCCTGGAATGGGAGAAACAGCTAACCCTAAACTGCGACAATGGCGCACTAAATGAAATCCGGGATCGCTAATTAACGGTGTGCCTGCGTCAGACACTAAAGCAATGCTTTTACCTTCTTGCAATAATTGTGCGATATAATCTTGTCGTTGACGCTCGTTATGGTCGTGCATCGACAGCGTTTTGTTTTTAATGGTATAGGCTGATAATAATTTTTGCGTGTGGCGGGTATCTTCACAAGCAATAATATCTACTTGTGACAATATCGCTAACGCTCTGGTGCTAATATCGCCTAAGTTGCCTATTGGCGTAGCAACAATATATAAAGTGCTGGGGTTTATCTTGTGTTCATTCATTTTAAATAACTTAACTTGAATAGTTGAGACTCACTGCAATGGCGTTTATTATAACCTCATGATACTTCAAAATGTGCGGATTTATTCACTTGAGCCAAACTAATTTGCCCATGGTTATGGTTAATGTAGCGCAAAGTAATTTACTTATATTATTTAAAGCATTGCTTAAACCTTTGCCTAAACATTTACCTAGACCAAAGCGCGCCAACATTTCTTTAATGGTATTACTGTTGATGACAGTATTTGTCTCTGCTTGTAGTACACAATCTACCACTAAAAAAACGCAAGACACGACAAAAACTATTACAAAAAAAGAAATGGCGGCTAAAACCGCTGACGAGAAACTAGCCCTTGCACAGTCGCTAAATGCTCAACAAGCAACCGTTGAGCAGCCGTTTGTTGAACAACAACAACAAATTAATACCTTATTAGTTGAAAGTAGTGAACTATTTTTACAACAGAAAAATTTTTCTAAAGCATTAAAATTAGCCGATAAAACCGCTAAGTTAGGGCAAAAAAGCTACACTCATAGTTATCGGTTATTACTGGTAAAAGCAGGCAGTTTACAAGCCCTAAATTATTACCCCCAAGCCTATCAACAATTGCAACTTGCTCGTGAGTTGGTCTCCTATACTGAAAATGAACATACTATAGCCACACTTAAGTTAACGTTAGATTATTATCTTGTTTTACAGAAAGTATTAACCGTTCAAGGTAAAAAAGTACCGGCACTTACAGCACAAATGAATGCTTTTGCTTTAAACAGCCATGCCGCCAGTGAAGATACCCTGAGTATTTGGCGACAACTTGAAACGCTAACGCAATGGCAAAGTGCACAACTCATTAAGAGTAATCCCCCTTTTATCGAAGGTTGGCAACAACTGCTCAGTTACAGCCATAAGTTCGGCGCAAATGCTGAGCAATATTCTCGTTATTTGCGCTTATGGCAACAACAAAACCCAACCCATCCAGCAACGAGTATTATTGAACAATTGCAAACAGGGCTTGCAACTAACAACAGTGCGGAAAATACCATTGAGAATATTGCCGTTTTGTTGCCACTAAGCGGTAACCAAAAAAATGCTGGTTTAGCGGCTCAACAGGGAGTTTTGGCTGCTTATAACAATAATGCCGCCAGCAATATTCACTTTATTGATACCAATAACGTTGATTTTGACCGCCTCGCGACTCAGGTTAGTGAATTACAAGTAGATCATATTATTGGTCCATTATTGAGAACCCATGTTGAATCTTTTTTGGCGGCCAGTGTCAACCAAACCGCCTTACAAATACCGACTTTATTGCTTAATTTACCTTCAAAAATACCGCTTACCCGTTATCAAGCCGCTTTGTCTATGCGCCCAGAAGATGAGGCTGTACAAGCGGCTGCAACATTAAGCAAATTAAACTACAACAAGCCGATAATTTTAAGTTATCAAGACAGGGTATCCAAACGTATTGCCCATGCTTTTAGCCAGCAATGGCAAATATCAACGGGCGATGTGGTTGATATTGTTTACTTTAACCAAGGTAAAGCAATGCAAGCAAACTTAAAAGAAAGCCTTGATATAAATACCAGTCAAACCCGCATTAAACAATTAAATAGACGCCTTAAAAATACCATTAAAGCTGAACCGAGAAATCGTCGCGATATTGATATGATCTATTTGGTGGGTAGTGCCGCACAAACGCGGTTAATTAAACCTTATATTGATGTTAATACTAGCCCTTTTGCTGACATCATTCCGGTATACGCAAGCTCGCGTAGCCACAGTAACTTTAATGACAAAAACAGTGCCAGCAGTACCAATGATTTACAGGGATTAACCTTCACCCAAATGCCTTGGTTATTCAATTCAAAGCAGCAGAACAAATCGTTAGCCAAACTTAGTGACCAATTGTGGCCGAAACGTACCGACAGTTTGTCGAAAATATTTGCGATGGGTTTTGACAGTTACAATTTGCTCGGCAAAGTTGCTTTAATGAAACAAGCGCCTTACATTCGCCATTTTGGTCAAACTGGGGTGTTAAAGCTAAATAATAAAAATATTCTTACCCGTAGCCTTATTTGGGGACAGTATAAAAATGATAAGGTGATAGAAATTGCCATGGATTAAAGCACCTACCAGCCATAGCAGAGGCCAAATAACCGAAGCGTTTGCTAAGCAATATCTTATACAGCAAGGTTTAGTGTTCATTGATAATAATGTTTATTGCCGGCAAGGTGAAATAGATTTGGTGATGCAAGATGGTGCCACATTCGTTTTTGTGGAAGTAAAGTACCGTAAAAATAACCATTTTGGCGGAGCAATTTCAGCGATATCTAAAACAAAGCAGAATAAAATTAAACATTGTGTTGCATTTTTTCTCCATAAAGCCAACTTAAATGAATATAATACCCCCTGTCGATTTGATGTGATTGCCTTAGAGGGTGACATTAACCAACCACAAGTGACTTGGCTGAAAAATGCGTTTTAACTCGTGTTTTAGCCATAACAGTACCACACCGGAGTTATTTACCCCTTATGCTAGAACAGATCCAAAATAATTTTACTGAAAGCATTCAAACTCAAATAGCCGCTACCGAAGCTATTTCAAATGCGATAGAACATGCAGGCATGATCATGGTGCAGTGTTTATTGGCTGGCAATAAAATGCTTTCCTGCGGTAATGGTGGCTCTGCAAGTCACGCCCAACATTTTTGCTCGCTACTATTGAATCGTTTTGAAGCCGAACGTCCTAGTTTACCGGCCATTTCTTTGGTCGCAGGCAGCAGCATCATTACGTCAATCACCAACGATGGGCAATATGACGAACTATTTTCCAAACAGATTCGCGCGTTAGGTAATAATGGTGATGTGTTACTCGCTATCTCAACCAGTGGCAATTCACGTAATGTGGTCAAAGCAGTGGAAAGTGCGGTATCACGTGACATGCCTATTATAGCTCTAACAGGCAATGATGGTGGCGACATTGCCGGTTTATTAGGTGAAAATGATGTTGAAATCAGAGTGCCATCTTCTCGACCCGCCCGTATTAATGAAGTGCATTTAATTGTACTGCATTGTTTATGCGAAATTATCGATACTACTTTATTTCCACAATCGGAGTCTTAATAACCATGACGTTTTTTTCTAAACTCAATAATTCTACCTCAAAAAAATGTACCGCACTGTTACTTATTCTTAGCACCTTACAAGGCTGTGCCGTCGTTGCAGTGGTTGCGATTACTACCGGTGCTAGCGTAGCGACCGACCGCCGCAGTATTGGTAACCAAATTGACGACCAAAGCATCGAAGTAGCAGCGTATAATGAAATAGCAAAAAATAAGTCGTTAAGTGATAACACTAATTTACATATTACTAGCGTTAATGGTTCGGTATTGGTTATTGGTCAAGCACCCAATACTTACCTTAGAGATCAAGCAATAAACATTGTAAATAACATTCAAGGTGTGGTGCGTATTCATAATCAGATCCGTATTGGTAATATAACTTCAGTCACGACACAAACCAATGATGTTTGGTTGACCTCTAAAGTAAAAACAGCTTTATTTTCTAGTGATAAAATTAATGGCAATGATATTAAAGTAATCACAGAAAACGCTGAGGTGTTTTTAATGGGCTTAGTGTCAAAAAAAGAAGCTGACGCCGCAGTTAACGTGACTCGTAATATCAGCGGTGTCAATAGAGTGTACAAGGCATTTGAGTATTTGTAACAAGGCTTCTGTAGGGTGAACTGGCCTTTTTAAGTGATTTTAAAAGATCAGATTCAAGCCTTAATAGATAAAAAATTATCGATAACCCACTAGGTATTCAAACTGCATTTATCAAACATCATAGGATTAACAACTAGACTGGCTAGTTCTTATGTATCTTCTTGAGGTTATTAAGAGATTAATTGTGAAAGTGCACTGATAAATTACTTAATAACTTTTAAACTTGCTTTACTTTTCGCTGATTTTTTCGGCTCTGCTGTTTTAGCTGCAGATGAAACACTGCTCAAACTTGGCTTGGGTTTAGATTTAGATTTTGGTTTGGTATGTTCGTTTTCAACTGCTGCAAGAGCATCGTCACTAAGGTGCTCAATTGGCAATGAGGTACCGGCACCATTTTCTTTCGCGTAAATAGCAGCAACGGCCCCGTATGGCACAGTAATATGTTCAAGTTTACCGCCAAAGCGGGCACTGAACTCAATAGCATCACTACCTAAAGCAATGGTACCGACAGCAGAGGCAGCAATATTCAAAATAATTTGACCATTGTTTACATAAGCCATAGGTACTAAAACACCATACACACTGATATCAACCACTATGTAAGGCGTTAAATCATTGTCTGAAATCCAGTCATAAAAAGCCCCAACTAAGTAGGGCTTATTAGAACTCATTTTCACTGAATTAGTATCCACCATTAAGCTGGATGACCAAAGCGTAATTCACGTTCAGTTTCAGTTAATGATGCTTGAAACGACTCACGTTCAAACAAGCGTAACATATAAGTTTTAAGCTCTTTTGAACCTTGTCCGTCAAGTTCAATACCAAAAACAGGCAAACGCCATAATAATGGGGCTAGATAACAATCAACTAAGCTGAATTCTTCACTCATAAAATAAGGCGCTTCGTTCAAAATTGGCGCAACACTTAATAGGCTTTCTTTCAATTCTTGACGTGCTTTTGCAGCTTTGTCAGCACTGCCTGCTAAGATGATTTTAGCCAAGCTATACCAATCATGTTCAATACGGTGCATCATTAAACGACTGCGACCACGTGATACCGGATAAACTGGCATTAATGGCGGATGAGGAAAACGCTCATCTAAATATTCAATGATAATTTTAGCTTCATATAAAGCTAATTCACGGTCAATCAATGTTGGCACTGTGCCATACGGGTTTAAGTCAATTAAATCTTCTGGCAAATTGGCTAAATCAACTAAATTGATATCAACACCAACGCCTTTTTCTGCTAATACTATACGTGTTTGATGACTATACATATCATCAGCATGCGAGAATAACGTCATTACTGAACGTTTATTTGCTGCTACGGCCATAGGGCCTCCTACTTTTCTAAATAAAATGTTTAAAAAATTACTTATTTAATAAAACGGATAATGGGAGCACAAAGCCCCCATGTACTTATTTGCACCTTTGTCGCAGCAAGACAATGTGCTCCTGCATTGTCTAATAGTTACATCCATGTAACGTAAGCTACGACCTACAATTCGCTACTAGTAGCTATTATTAATGGATGTCTTTCCAGTATTCTCTTTTTAGAAAATAAGCAAGAATGAAAAAGACGAACAAAAATATTAATACCTTAACACCCATACTTTCACGTTCAAGTTTGCTTGGCTCACCAACATACTCTAGAAAGTTAGTTAGATCACGAATCAAAATATCATACTCTTCCGTTGTTAAACTGCCGCCCATAGCGGGAGTAACATTACCGTGCTCATCAATTGAACTAACACCCTGTAAGTCTTGCAGTACATGCGGCATACCCACATCTTTAAACACGGTATTATTCACACCAAAGGGACGCTTACTGTCCATATAAAAAGAACGCATGTAGGTATAAATCCAATCAGGGCTACGTAAACGAGCTTCAAGGGTTAAATCAGGTGGCGCCGTACCAAACCAAGCAGCCGCTTGTTTTTCTGGCATGGTATTAGTAATGTGATCACCCGGCTTTTCACCCGTGTACATATAATTTTCAATACCATCGGCTTCCTCTATACCTAAATCGGTAAAGGTACGATTATAGCGTTGATATTGTAGTTGGTGACAACCTAAACAATAGTTGATGTAGGTTTTAAAACCATTTTTCAACGACTCTTTGTCGGTTAAATCGTTATTGGCTTTGTCCAAAGAAATACTGGGTCCCGCTGCTAAGGCTAAGGTAGACAAAAACGCCATAATACCAAAAGTAAGTACTTTAATTAAATTTTTCATTAGTTTGAAATCCTCTCCGGTACTGGCTTGCATTTTTCATTTTTAGAATAAACCCAAAGTGCAACAAAGAAGCCAAAATAGCCAAAGGCAGCAATAGTACCAATATTATTAGCAAGAGGTGTTGCCGGCATAGTACCTAAAACACCTAAGACAATAAAACAAATGGAGAATTGAATTAAGTTAATTAAATGCCATTTAGAACGGTAACGAACAGATTTAACGACACCGCGATCAAACCAAGGTAATAAAAACAACACAATAATAGCGCCGAACATAGCCATAGTGCCAAATAATGGATCAGGTACAATACGTACGAACGTAAAGAACGGACCAAAATACCAAACCGGCACAATATGCTCAGGTGTTTTTAAGCTATTTGCTGGTTCAAAGTTTGGCGCCTCAATAAAGTAACCGCCACCGTCTGGGGCAAAAAACATTACCCAACAGAATATAATTAAAAAGCCGGCAACACCCAAAATATCTTTTACCGAATAATAAGGATGGAACGGAATAGCATCAACAATATCGTATTTTTCCGTATACTGTTTATGGAAGGTAAATTTACTTTGTTCCTCAACTGGAACCGTGCCTTTTTTCTTTTTAATTTCAGTGCCTTCTGGGTTATTAGAGCCTACTTCGTGCAAAGCAAGAATATGTAAGAACACTAAAATAACCAATACCAACGGCAGCGCAATAACATGTAATGCGAAGAAACGATTTAAGGTGGCACCAGAGATAACATAATCACCACGAATCCACAGCGTTAAGTCATCACCAATAATTGGAATAGTTCCAAAGAGCGAGATAATTACCTGTGCGCCCCAATACGACATATTGCCCCAAGGTAATAAATAGCCCATAAATGCTTCTGCCATTAATACCAAGAAGATCAACATACCGAAGATCCATAATAACTCACGAGGTTTCTGATACGAACCATACATAAGCCCGCGCACCATGTGTAAATACACCACCACAAAAAATGCGGATGCACCGGTTGAATGCATATAACGCAATAACCAACCGTAGTCGACATCACGCATAATATATTCAATACTGGCAAAAGCACCATCGCCTGATGGTTCATAGCTCATGGTTAACCAGATGCCCGTTATAATTTGGTTTACTAACACCAACATAGCTAAAGAGCCAAAAAGGTACCAAAAATTAAAATTTTTCGGTGCTGGATATTGGGCTACATGTTTGTTCCATGCTTCGGTCACGGGCAAGCGTTCATCAATCCAAGCCATAAAATTAGTTAACATTACGCCTCTCCTTTGCTTGCATCAGAGCCAACACCAATTAAGATGGTGTCGTCACTGATAAATGAGTGCTCAGGAACCATTAAATTTAATGGTGCCGGAACGCCTTGAAAAACACGACCTGCCATATCAAATTTACTGCCATGACATGGACAAAAGAAACCGTTTGGCGTGCCTTCAACGAATTGATCGAAATCATCCGCATGATGAGTAGGGGCACAGCCTAAATGAGTACAAACACCCAAGGCGACCAAAAACTCAGGTTTAATTGAGCGGTAAGCATTAGTTGCATAACTAGGTTGTTGCGCTTTTTCAGAGTTAGGATCACGGAGTTGATCATCAAGTTTAGCTAAGTCTGTTACTGTTTGTTCTGTCCGACGAACAACATAAACAGGTTTACCACGCCATTCTGCGCGGATTAATTGACCAGGCTCTATTTTACCTACATTGACTTCCACTGGAGCACCCGCAGCTTTCGCACGAGCACTAGGATTCCAGGAACCAATGAAAGGCACAGCCACACCGACCACACCCGCACCACCCACAACGGCAGTAGCCGCAGTTAAGAAGCGTCGGCGGCCGTTATTTACAGGCACATTGCTCATTCACACTCTCCAATTCACATTGATTACCAAACAATTATTATTAACCTTGACGATCATACCTTTACATCAGTATGAATTAGCATAGTCTTTATTTTTGTTTGATCAAATTTATACCTAGAGGTACATCGACAAAAAATTTTTATGATCATAAAGAAATAGGCTGTTTTTTACAAGGTAAAAAGCGGCTTAAGCACTGTAAAAATAGAAATATTTTGAAATATATCCATACAAGTGAAATAAATAACACTTGTGCGCTGTTAATAAGAATTATTAGCAAATTAAGAGATAATTGGCAGGTATAAAAAAGCTGAGACAAGCTCAGCTTTTTTAAAGATACAGTTGAATTCTGAATATAACGAATTGCATTTTCTAAATGATCGGTATTTAGGCAAGGCGTTGAATTATGAGCCCCTGAGCTTAGATATACTAAGTGACTGGGGCGAATAATGATAACAACGCAGCATAAATGCTGAGCATGACAAAAATTAACGTTTCGAGAATTGTGGCTTCTTACGTGCTTTATGAAGACCAACTTTCTTACGTTCAACTTTACGCGCATCACGAGTAACAAAACCTGCTTGGCGTAAAGCGCCACGCAATGTCTCATCAAACAC
>JAESPR010000014.1 GCA_016765685.1 Colwellia sp.
ATTAAAAGTAAACGTTAAGTTAGCTGATTTACTTTAAAAGTAACAAGATAACTTATCAAAACATCCCATTGGTTAAGATTTTTGCCTGAACCCCTTGGAACTGGAGCGCATTGTAGAGATCTTCTAAAAAGGTGCAAGCTTTATTTTACATCTTTTATTTGTTCGCAGATAAATTGAACTACACGTTGGTATATTAAGCTAATACGTTCGGTTCATTACTAAATTGAATGTTTTTCACACTTATTGTTGCACTATGATAAAAGGTGGGTAACATAGAATTGTAAATTTTGTTTTTACATTTTTGTTCTTACTCTTATAAATTAATAAAATAATAATTAGGTATCCATTATGAAGTCTCCGAATATTTCAACAGTAATTGTAGCTGCTATTTTAGCTATTGTTGCTTTTTTTGTTTTTAGTACAATTTCTGCAACACCGGTACTTATTGCCGCCTTTGTTTTTGCCTCAGCATTTATTGCGCCATTAGTTAACAACCCTAAATCCTCCCTCTCTGCAAGTTCATCTTCAGAAACTAACGATGATGTAAAAACACTTTATGTTGGCAACTTGCCTTATCGTGCCAATGAAACGGCTGTACGCGAGCTGTTTGCCAATTATGGTACGGTAGAATCTGTCAGATTGATGAAGGACAAACATACCGGCAAACGTAGAGGTTTTGGTTTTGTTGAAATGTCAGCCACTGATTTAGAAAAGGCCATTGAAGCATTAAACGATAGCGAATTTCAGCAACGTACCTTAAAGGTTAGAGAAGCTAAAGAACGCCCAGAACGTGAGGATGCTACTCACTAATCTTCCTGCTTTAAATTTTCTTTCGCTAATAACGTTAAAAAACCCGATACCTGTCGGGTTTTTTATTGTTTACGGTTCTTACAAAACGAACTAGGTTAATTTATCAATAAAATCAGTAAACTGAGATAGTAGTTTTTGGTTCTGATCAAATTCAGCATTTAGTACCGATTCAAGCAGCTTATTAAACTGTTTACCCTCATGATCTAATAGCTTATTAGCATTATCGCGCAACTCTTTAAAATCGCCAATAAAATCAAGTACTGGTCTGACGATGGTATTCAATGCTTCATTTTCATCAACATTATAGTTTGCCACTTCACTATAGGCTTGACTGACATAATTTGTTTGGGTTTGTCTAAGTTCTAAATTAAATGAGCTTAATTGCTCTTCGTCATAGCCTAGCTCTAACGCTTTATTGAATGCTTTGTCTATGTCACCAGCGAAAAAGTCTTTCTCTATCTTACTGATATCTTTTATCAAAGATTGTATGGCTTGTAATTCGCCTTGATCTAAATCACCTTGTACCGAAAATGAAAAATTCATTTCTGAATAAGATGATGCACTACGTTGATAGCTCATCTCGCTAGCGTTTTGACTTGTACTATAGTTGAAATTTTCACTTACTTGATTGGCTTGTAAGGCGCTAAAAGAAATAGTAACAATATCACCGTCTGCCGTGGTAATAGATAAATCGCTGCTGTTGGACTGTGCAGCATAACGGTCACTACTGTATTCAACCGCATAAGATGATGGTGAATTAGTGGCTGCTGTTATGTGGCCACTGACTAGGCTTTCTTGTATTTTATCCATGCTGGCATTAATTAAATCACGCGTTTTTTCAATACCCTCAGCAAGTTCGTCATTAAGAACGTTTAATTCGCTCAATTCTTCAATCGCTTCATCAATACCATTGTTGGCACCTTGACGAGCTTGCCCTAACATTTCTTCTAATTCGCTGGTGCTTGCTCCTCGTGACTTGGCTGCACTTAAACTGGAATTAACAAACGACATAACATTTTTGGCTACCGCTTCAAAATCAAAAAAAGTTACCTGTTCGTGTTCAGGTGCGGTTATTTCATTGGTATGATTCGTGGGAAAACCCTGCACCGACGAGAATTTTACTGAAATGGATTGCTGCACCATTTTCAATGCGACGACTGATCGCTCACTAATTGACACTACCTGTGGTGATTTATTTTCGTGTGATTGTGCTGCATTGCTAACATTGTTGGTGTTAGTAAATTTCGGTTGGCGGAAGTTTACCAATGGATTAAAGTCTAATGCCTTGTTTATATTGCTCATAATATTTTCTCTTCACTGTCGCTGCGAGCGCTTAAAACTATATCGGCTTTATTGATTAAAACTTGAGCGAAAAATCGCTTTATACTAGGTAAAATTTCACTCTATACTAGACAAAAAATAAACTGACGTTAAAATTGCGCCCATTAAGATTCCCTCTCCGTATATACTTAAGTCTAAATGTCTAAACTTAAGTATATAAAGCTTAAGTATAAAGATAAGGTCACCGCTATGTTCAGCCATATTCATCCTGATAACTATGAGCAACAATTATCAGAAAAAAAACAAAAAATGACTGCGCTATTTTTGTGCTTTGAGCTCCCACGTGTTGAAATTTTCCCATCAAAGCCGTTGAACTATCGTTTACGCGCCGAATTTAGAGTATGGCATCAAGGTGATGATCTTTATTACATTATGTTTAATAGTGAAACCAAAGAAAAATTTAGGGTCGATGACTTTCCTGTTGCTAGTAAACTAATCAACCAAGCGATGACAGCCTTACTCGTCGCCATTAAAGATAAAAAAGAGCTGCGTTATAAACTCTTTCAAGTTGACTTTCTTTCCACCTTAAGTGGCGAATTACTTATTAGTCTGCTTTATCACAAACCGCTCGAACCAAGTTGGGAGAGTGCCGCTAAATCTCTTAAAGAGACATTATCAGAGATTGCACCGGTAGATATCATCGGCCGAGCCAAGAAGCAAAAAATAATTTTAGATAAAGATTATGTAATGGAATCCTTGCAGGTTGGCGGTGATACGTTTGTTTATCAGCAAGTTGAAAACAGTTTTACCCAGCCAAATGGTAGCGTAAATGAGCAAATGTTACTGTGGGCGCAACAAGCAACCCAAAAAGCAGGTGGCGATTTAATTGAGCTGTATTGTGGCAATGGCAATTTCAGTGTTGCTTTAGCGCAAAATTTTAAACGGGTATTAGGTACTGAAATTTCAAAAACATCCGTAAGATCGGCCCAAGTAAACATCAGGGCTAACAACATCGACAATATCAATATTGTGCGTATGTCGAGTGAGGAGTTTAGTCAAGCAATGAACGGCGAACGCACTTTTAGGCGCTTGGAGGGCTTTGATTTAACGACCTATAATTACGATACCGTATTGGTTGATCCGCCGCGCGCCGGCTTAGACAAAGACAGTGTTGAATTAGTTAGCCGCTTTAATAAGATTATTTATATCTCTTGTAACCCTAATACCTTAAAAGAGAATTTAATCGAGTTAGCCAAAACCCACATTATTGAAAAATATGCCTTGTTTGATCAATTTCCTTACACCGAGCATATTGAAGTTGGCTTAGTGTTAACGCGTAAAATCAGTGTTAACACCTAAAATTAACGTTAAGAAATAATACTACGCTTATTTGCGCGTTTTTCTCCCTGCTTTACGCCTATCGCTAAGTTCAGCCGCACCTCGCGCAATAAAGCGCAGTTGTTGAATAGTTTGTTTTGATAGCTGCACTCTTTCGGTTTTATCTTCCATATCTAAGGCATCAGAGCCGGCACTAAAAACAATAGTGACCGCCGCATTGGCTTGCATATAAGCAACTTCTGAGTCTAAGTCATTAGCTTGTTGTAGATAATCACATAACTCCATAGTGAAATAACGAATTTCTCGTATTACTGCCGCTCTAAAAGCAGCTGACGTACCTGAACGTTCACGCAACAGTAAGCGAAACACATTACCATTACTTTCAATGAGCTCCATAAAGGTTTCAACTGAAATTTGTATAACCGAACCACCTTTAGCAATGCGCTGACGAGCTTGACGCATTAATTGCCTTAACGTCAAACCCGCTTCGTCGACCAAGGTTAAACCTAATTCATCCATATCACTAAAATGTCGATAAAATGAGGTCGGGGCAAGGCCAGCTTCTTTAGCCACTTCTCGCAGGCTTAAACTAGAAAAGCTACGTGCTGCACTTAATTGATTTAACGCCGCATCAACTAATAACCGACGGGTTTTTTCTTTTTGCTGGGCGCGGACACCACTCATGGTTATCACTCATCTAAAAACAATCTGTATTTATCATACGGTAATCAAGGATTAATGTCAGGTTAGTCAGGTTAAGTAAAAAATATCTGTCAATCACCTTGACTGGTCAGATGATCTAGCTAAACTATAGCAATAGCGTACACGTGTACGCTTAAATTTATTTGTATTGGTTAAACTCAGAGATCTGAAATGAAAAAACCCGCTATTATTTGGCTCAATGTCACTGTTTTTGTTGTTACTTTTTTAGTCGCCGCCATTGCTGTACCTTATCGCGCCTATACTACTGGCTTTACTAGCACAGAAATACTGTTCGCTTTACTGTGTTTTGTTTATTGCGGCATGTCGATTACCGCAGGTTATCATCGCTTATGGTCACATAAAACCTATCAAGCTCATTGGAGCTTGCGCTTTATTTTCGCTTTAGGCGGGGCTTTTGCCCTGCAAAATAGCATATTACATTGGTCTTCAGATCACAGAATTCATCATAAACATGTTGATAATAATGATGTTGATCCTTATTCTGCCAAAATGGGCTTTTGGTATTCTCACATTGGCTGGATGTGCCGCGAGTACCAAGCACAACGCTATCATGATTATAAAAATGTTCGTGATTTACAAAAAGACCCCATTGTTATGTGGCAACATAAACATTATTTGCTGCTAACAATCACCCTAAATTTTGGTATTCCAATTGCTTTTGGTTTATGGCACGGGAATTTGCTCAATAGTTTATTACTGGTGGGTTTTTTACGCTTAGTGTTAAATCATCACACTACTTTTTTTATTAATTCTTTGGCGCACATTTGGGGTAAACAAACTTATACTGATAAAAACACCGCTCGAGATAACGGCTTGTTAGCTTTTCTCACTTTTGGTGAGGGTTATCATAATTATCATCATATTTTTGAAAATGATTACCGCAACGGTATTCGCTGGTGGCAGTTTGATCCGACAAAATGGTTAATTAAAAGCTGTCAATGGTTAGGCTTGACCTCCAAATTACGTACTAGCCCAGAAGATAAAATAGAGAAAATGCGTTTGGCGATGACCTTAAAACGTAGCAAAGATAAACTCACACGGTTACCCAATGCCGAGCAAGCAATTTTACAACTACAGCAAGAGTATGATCTGCTTATCGTTAAGCTAAATGATTACTATCACGTACGTAAAACCCTACTCGCAGCAAAACGCGAAAAAGTATTAGCTGAGGTTGAAAAGTCTGAATTGATGAAGCAATATCAAGAGTTAAAACTTAAACTAACCGAGCAACAAAAAAGTTGGCAAATGCTAACGGCAAAACTCGTTTAATAATCAACAGAATAAGGCATTATTTTATTACCTTTTTTCACAAATCCTGCTAAAATTTTCTTAATGAATAGAAGTAGGATTTGGGGAAAGTCTTTTGTCTACAGCTAAAACAAAAAAATCAAGTACGAGTAACAAGTTTGATTATGATGTGATCATCATAGGTACAGGCCCTGGCGGCGAAGGGGCTGCCATGAATTTGGCTAAACGTCAGAAAAAAGTTGCTATTATTGAACGTTATCATCAAGTCGGTGGCGGTTGTACGCATTGGGGGACTATTCCATCAAAAGCATTACGCCAATCAGTTAGTCGCTTAATTGAATATAACGCCAATCCGCTATTTAATCGAGATGGTCAAGTTAAACAACTGACCTTTCAAGACATTTTAAGCCATGCCTCAGCAGTAATTCGCAAGCAAGTTAATTTACGCAGTGGTTTTTATAATCGCAATCAAGTTAAGCACATATCAGGAGAAGCTTCGTTTATTGATGCTCATACCGTGCGTATTTTATATAAAGATGGTTCCGTAGAAAAAATTACCGCTAAACAAATTGTGATTGCCACCGGTTCTCGCCCATATCAACCAGATGACATAGATTTTAATCATCCTAGAGTTTACGACTCTGATAGTATTTTAAAGCTCAGCCATGCGCCACGACACGTCATTATTTATGGTGCCGGTGTTATTGGCAGTGAATATGCGTCTATTTTTCGTGGTTTGGGGGTCAAAGTCGATCTCATTAATACCCGTGATCGATTATTGTCATTCTTAGATGCCGAAATGTCTGACTCGCTCAGTTATCACTTGTGGAATAATGGTGTAGTTATTCGCCACGGTGAGCAAATAGCCAGTGTTGATGCCAGTGATGATGCCGTGGTTGTCAATCTTGAATCAGGCAAAAAAATGCGTGCTGATTTACTCTTGTTTGCTAATGGGAGAACCGGCAATACCGCTGATTTAGATCTTGCTGCCGCAGGATTAAAAGCTGATGGTCGCGGGCAATTGAAAGTGAATAATTGTTATCAAACCGACGTGAAAAACATTTACGCGGTTGGCGATGTTATTGGTTATCCAAGCCTAGCGAGCGCGGCTTTTGATCAAGGGAGAATTGCAGCTTTAGCGATGTTAGATAATACTAGCCAAGCCAAGCTTATTACTGATATTCCAACCGGTATTTATACTATCCCAGAAATTAGCTCGGTGGGTAAAACAGAGCAAGAGTTAACTGAGGCGAAAATACCGTATGAAGTTGGCCGAGCACAGTTCAAACATTTAGCGCGGGCGCAAATTTCAAATAATTTGGTTGGTTCGTTGAAAATTCTTTTTCATCGTGAAACAAAAGAAATTTTAGGTATTCACTGTTTTGGTGAAAATGCTGCTGAAATAATCCACATTGGTCAAGCAATTATGCAACAAACTAATGGCGGTAATACTATTGAATATTTCGTCAATACCACTTTTAACTACCCAACCATGGCCGAAGCGTTTCGTGTGGCGGCACTAAATGGTTTAAATAGATTATTCTAGTATTGAGATAACTTGCCTGCGCCCATTTTAATCAATTCAATATCGCTGATTTTAAAGGGCTGTCCCCATTGCTGAATAGTCACCATGTTGTTTAAAACCTGACCTTTCACTCGTAATAGCGTGCCATTAACGTGGTACTTTGCTGGCAAGCCCATCGGTAAAAGCTTGGCACCTTGTTCAGAGACTAGGCCATAAAAACCGCCTTCTAAATCGAAATATTTTACGGTAACTTGTTGCCAAGACTGTGTCATTTTTACCATTGATTGCTCTTTTGTTAGTATTAATCGCGGGGCTTTTTCCGATATTAGTGCCGGTTTTTTTTCTGCTATAGCTATCTGTTTTTCTACCGATGACGAAGCACATGCCGAAATCAACAAGAGCACTAAAGATAAAAATATTCTAGAAATAATTAACATGCCATTTCTCTCATTGAGTCATCACGCTCTTTGCCATCCATGGCACCGCGACATACCGTTCATCCTGAACATATACGCTCTTTGCCATCCATGGCACCGCGACATACCGTTCATCCTGAACATAAAATTAAAAAGGGTCGTGCTGTTAAGTACATCACGATCCTTATCATAGCTTAATGCCTCGATATTTAAAGCCTATAATTACAACATATAATTATCAGGCATAGGCAAAGCCGCAACTCCGGAATCTACTGCCGCTTGTGCTACCGCTTTAGCAACAACAGCACATAGGCGAGAGTCCATCGGTTTAGGAATTATGTAATCTTTACCAAAACTCAATTGGGTTACACCACTTGCTGCCAATACTTCAGCTGGTACAGGTTCTTTTGCTAATGCGCGAATAGCGTGCACCGCAGCAATTTTCATTTCATCATTAATAATGCGAGCGCGCACGTCTAAGGCGCCACGAAAAATAAAAGGGAAACACAAAACATTATTCACTTGGTTCGGATAATCAGAGCGACCGGTAGCTATTATCACATCATCACGAACGGCTTGTGCTAGTTCAGGTTTTATTTCAGGATCAGGATTAGAACAAGCAAAGATTACTGGATTAGGTGCCATTAATTTAACCTGCGCTTGGCTTAATAAATTTGGCCCTGATACACCCACAAAAACATCAGCGCCGTTTATAGCATCGTCTAAAGTGCGTTTATCGGTATTGTTGGCGAACATTTTTTTATATTCGTTGAGATCATCACGACGAGTATGCACCACACCTTTAGTATCAAGCATGTATATTTTTTCACGTTGTGCGCCACATTTAATCAACAATTCCATACAGGCAATAGCCGCTGCGCCCGCGCCCAAACAAACAATATTAGCTTGTTTGATGTCCTTGCCTTGAATATCTAACGCATTCATCATGCCTGCGGCAGTAACAATAGCAGTACCGTGTTGATCATCATGAAATACCGGGATTTTACAACGCTCAATAAGCGCTTTTTCAATAACAAAACATTCTGGCGCTTTAATATCTTCAAGATTAATACCACCAAAACTGTCGGCGATATTGGCGACGGTATTAACAAACTCTTCCACGGTTTGGTGTTTCACTTCAATATCAAAAGAATCGATATTGGCAAAGCGCTTAAACAATAAAGATTTACCCTCCATTACCGGTTTTGATGCCATTGGGCCTAAGTTACCTAAACCCAAAATAGCCGTACCGTTAGTAATAACGGCAACCGTATTGCCTTTGGCGGTATATTTATAAACATCATCTGGATTAGCGGCTATTTCTCTTACCGGCTCAGCAACACCGGGGCTATAAGCAAGAGATAAATCTTCACTGGTTTCAGCAGCGGTAGTTAATGACACACTGATTTTTCCCGGTGTTGGCAATGCGTGGTAATCAAGTGCTTGTTGACGAAAGTCTGACATTATTATTCCCTAGGCGTTGGTGGGCTATCGTTATATTGTTATTTCTGTTCTTTATAGTGTATTGCATTGCTTATCATTATTTCAAGGCTGTTTAACTATATAAAAGCGCTACAAGCTATATTAAACATAATTTTTTCTAACAATAAATTCATATTACTTCGCTAAATAGTGAACATTAAAGGCGAGTATTGTTGATAAAACAGCGGTAACGAAAGAAAATTACGATTTATACCAACTTTACATAACTAACCTTATAATAGGCCATTATCACTGCAAATGTACTGCAAGTAGGATTGTTTTAGTGCAAACAACAGTTAAACCCACTGAGATTAAAGGACTTTTAATAAGCACTTTGGTTTACGCCAATGTTACCATTACTTTATTTTTTTAGCCGGATGATTACCATTTTGATGAAGTACTAAGGAATCAACTTTACCTGCTTTATTCTTTTCAAAGGTCAAAGACGCTTTAACGGCTTTAAAGAAAAACTCGTTTTTTGCTTTCGCAAAGATAGGCAGTTTTTGTTGTCCCGTTGCTTGTGCGAAAAGGCTGTTATCAGTTTCGCTAATAGTAATAATGAAGTTAGGTGCTAATTGATATTCTCCTGTAAAGGCTCGCAACTCTTTTTTATTGAGTGACACCTCTTTTACCGCAATCATCTTCACTGCCTCAATTTGACCAGCCAATATCGCTCGACCAATAGCGTCAGGATCATCTTGTGAATTGGCTAACACCACAACACCAACTTCCATATTTTTATTGAACCCAATAAATGAGCGATAGCCGCCAGTGCCACCGTTATGCCAAATTATATCGCCATCTGGCGCTTCGGTGGTTAACCAAGCAAGGCCGATTGAAAGTGTTTCAGATCCAAATTCATGTTGGTATTGATGACTTAATTCAATGGCCGCAGATAATGGTGTTTTATTGAGTCCCATATTGGCCGCTAAATAGATCATCATATCTTCACCGGAAGAACGTAAAGCGCCTGCACCGGCAAGCGTTGGAATGTCCCAATGTGACGTCGGATTACCAGTCGCATCATGACCTATAGTTAATTGTTGTTTTTGCGCGGCTGAAGTCGTTATTGTGGTATTATTCATGCCTAAAGGAGTTAAAATACGCTCTTTTACTAAATCCTCATAATTTTTGCCTGCCTTCAGAGCTAGTACATGCCCTAACAGACCCATACCAAGATTAGAATATTCAGGCGTTACGCCAATGTCACGAGTCAATTGATAGCTAGATAAAAATTCATACATCATCTTTACGCTGTAATCTGCATAAGGATTAGTGATATCTTTTGGCATAAACCCTGTAGGTAAACGGGGTAATGCGGATGTGTGTGTAGCCAAATCCAATAGGGTGATCTGTTTACCGTTTCGAATCGGCATCGTCACTCCTTGGGGGAGATACTGAATTACTGGGTCATCGAACTTTAATTCTTCTTTAAGTACCATATCTGCTAGCAATATTCCGGTAAAAGTTTTACTAATAGAGCCGATTTCAAATAAGCTATCTTTGTTAAGCACTTTAGAATTGCTTTTATTTGCTTTACCAACACTGATAATTTTGCTTTGCTCACCATCAATAACACCGACCACAAGTCCTACCCCAATGGCACCTTCTGATACTCGCGTCTCTAAGTTACGTTCCAGAATTTTGATATCTAAGCTCATCGCGGATAAAGGGTTGATACAGAGTAATAATGTGCTCGATATAATTAATAACTTCGTAAGTTTGTTCATGATATTTCCTTATTATGTTTATGATTCTAACATCCAACTTGGTGACACTAATTAGCAGAAGAATCTCTCAAGCCAAGCGTGCTCTAATCAAACATTAAAAATTTGGTGCTAATCATTTTTTGTTGAAAAATTAATCTTTTTTGGATAACGCATTCAAGTTGGCGACTATATCTTCTTTTATCGGTGTTAAGTTCTTTGTCACATAGTACTTGTTATAACGATAACTGAAATAACAAGCCAAAATAAAAAGTATCATTTGACTCGCAGCTACTAGTAAGCTCGCATTTTTTCCGACCAGTATCAATACAAAGCCAATACTCATTGGGGCTAATATTTTCCAAACAATAGATAGGTAAAATTGTATTTCACTTTCTACTTTTGAAAGCTTGTATTGCAATGACTCCTTTATCGTTAACATATTGTCATTGATATTATGGCGCCTTTTCACTACAAACAAACGAATCAACGAGACGGCAATGCTCACTACCCAAACAGTGTAACCAAACACCAACATCAGCGAGTTGCTAAGAAGATACTGAAAATAGCTAAATGCAATTATTGAAACCAACATCAAAATAAAAGTGATGGTGCCATAAAGTGTTCGACTCTTAACGTTTCTATCCAGAGCTGCCATCTTATCTTCAATTGCTCTCATATGTTTCTCCAAATCTGACTGTTCATCCTGCGATTTTTTTACAAACTGCTGTTGCCAATTTGACTTAAGTTGATCTAATTCCATCTTTAGTCTCCCATATGTTGTTGTTTAAATTTTTGCTTCATCCGATTAATTCGAACACTGATCACATTGACACTTTGTCCTGTAATTTCTGATATTTGTTTATGGCTAATATCATCGAGATAGAGCATCATTATTGCTTTGTCGATCTTGTCTAGATTTAAAATGAACTGCTCTAAAATATCGGCACTATCCGTGAAGTCGCCATTATGGCTTGTTTGTTCTAATTCAAGGTCTAATTCAAAATCAATGCCTGTGATTATCTGTGGTTTTGTCTCTCGGCTTCGTACATAAGAAATAGCAGTGTTCAGCGCCACACGATAAACCCAAGTGTTTAGTTGTGACTGCGCCTTGAATGAAGCAAACCCACGCCATAATTGGTAAAATATTTCTTGCAGTAGGTCTTCACGTCCATCAACCGTATGGCTATAGCTACGCGCAATGCCTTTCAGCCTATTCAAGTTTGCTTTAATCATATCGCCGTAAGCATGTTTGAGCTGTTGCGCCTGAAGTGTTGTCATAAATTCCTATAAAAATTAATCGTTAGCGATGTTCTAGTGGATATTTATAGATATTAGTCGGATAAAAGGTGCCGATCTTACAAAGGAGGTGAAATATTTTTACTACTATTAGAATAGTGACCTAAAAATCAACCGGATTTATATTTTTTATGCTCACTGAGCAATACTCAAGCGGCAGAGAGTGAATCTACTAACAAACTCATTTTTCTTATAACCATTTAATTGTTACGGTGTGAACAGGATAGCGGCAATAAACCACCTCTGCATGGCAATTTATTGCCGCCTGGGCTGTCTTTAATGAATTATCCCGTAAACATCGGGAAATAAAACCCGCAAAGACTAAATAAAGAGACGAGAAAGAGCAATTCTAATAGTTACATCGCTGTTAATAAATAATGGCGTGTTTTTTGCTGTACTTTTGCTATACATAGCTATGTGAATTTAATAAATTACATTATTTTATTTATATTACATGATAAAAAAGCTATAACTATACCCTTTAAATTATTACCACTTACTACATAAGGATTATGATGGAAATTAAGAGCCTACTCAAAACATCACTATACGTTATACCTCTACTTCTTTTAGGTGCATGCGAGCATGACAGACAAGAATTTCACCCTGATGAAATCAAAATTGATGTTGGAGTAGAACATACAAAAATTAATTGGTCTAATCATCAAGGTACGCTTAACGTTTATCGTTTTACTAATAGCGATTGCGATATTAACAACTATGCTAGCTGCGACAATAGTCAATTAACTACGGTCAGCTCTTCTGATGATTTACCTATTATTGATGATTTTTTCAATATTAATACCGAGCAAGAGGTATATATTAAAATTACCAGCGATGTATCCCGTTCAGATTTGGTACTACTGCAAGCCAAAGCTCCTCAATTTCCGGCTAGGTATGGGCACCAATTAGTAAAATTTAAAAAGCGTATGTTTATTATTGGAGGGCACCTGTGGACACCTTCAGGTGGAGATATTAACTATAATGATGTTTGGAGTTCTGAAAATGGTATTTCATGGAAACTGGAAACAGAGCAGGCAGAATTTCCACCAATAGAGCAGCATCAGGTAGTTGAGTTTAAAGATAAACTATGGTTATTTCCAAATAAACAAACTCAAGACATTTGGAGCTCTGAAGATGGTGTGAATTGGCTTTCACATAACTTAAACATACCGATAATGGCAGTATACACAGCAATTTTGAATGATCGTATTTGGGTTTTTGGCAACGACGAAATTTATTCAAGCGAAACAGGTGAGAACTGGGTTCTTGAGGTAGATAACTGGTCAGACTTAATTGTAACAGAAAGCTCAGCTCCTCCTTCTAAAAGGTTTAGAGGACAATCAGTCGTTTTTAACGATAAAATATGGATCATAGCAGGACAATCTTTTAATGATAATTCAGCTAAAAATGATGTTTGGTCAACTCTCGATGGCATTAATTGGCTTTTAGAAAATGACAACGCCCAGTTTCAAGCAAGGCTTGGGCACGCAGTTACAACTTTTAATAACAAGCTTTGGATGTCCAGTGGTTCTGATACAAATGACTCTAGCTACAACGATATATGGTCATCTAATGATGGAATTAATTGGCAGTTAGAGAATGATAATATGACCCAACGAGATCATCAAAATCATCAAATGCTCGAATTTAACAGCCAAATGTGGTTATACGGTAGCTTATCAGATAAATATTTCTGGCAAAGTGACAATGGTAAAAACTGGTATGTACCATCTCTAGTGTCGTTGCAATGGCAAGCTGATAATTAAAGACCTGTAATGGTCAATTAAAACTGGAAAGCTCTTAAGCCACTTCTTTCAACTCTGAAGTGGTGTCATATATTCAATTGCTGAATGACTACACCTATACAATCTCATATAATTTTCAACTTCATTAACTACTGAGTTGTAATTAATAAAACTAAGATGGTTAAGTCTTGCAGTCTTTAAACTTCTAAAGAACCACTTATCACCATCGGCTATTTTACTGACTACTTCAACAAGGCGATCATCCCTTTGTTCGGCAGTTTCAGCGCCAGCAATATAAATAAACTGTTGCTTAAAGTTATCATCAAGCGCCATGGCTAGCATTTTCCTCAAGCATTAATCAAATGACCACCATCATTATAGCCTTGCTCTATTTTGGCTAAAAAGCAAAAAACCAACTTGAAAGTTGGTTTTTAACTATAAAACGAAATATTACTATTAAGTGAAAGGATTCACTTTAATAATGGTTTCATTACGATCGGGACCCGTTGAAATAATATCAACCGGTATACCAGTAATTTCTTCAATACGTTTAATATAAGCTAATGCGTTCGCAGGTAGTGCGTCAACTGAGGTAGCACCAACCGTAGTTTCTGTCCAACCGGGCATTTCTTCATATACTGGCGTTATTTTATCATAACCTTCAGCAGCCGTTGGTGGCACAGTGATGATATCCCCTGCCTGCGTTTTATAACCGGTACAAATTTTCAAGGTGGTTAAACCATCAAGTACATCAAGTTTGGTTAAACAAAAACCAGTGACACTGTTTACTTGAATGGCGCGATGCATGGCAACGGCATCAAACCAACCACAACGTCGTTCACGCCCCGTAGTTGCGCCAAATTCATGGCCAACAGTACCTAAGTGATTACCCACTTCATCGTCTAATTCTGTTGGAAACGGACCCGAGCCAACACGGGTGGTGTAAGCTTTAGTAATGCCAAGAATGTAATCTAAATGACGAGGGCCAACACCACAACCCGTAGCAACACCGCCGGCAGTAGTATTTGAAGAGGTTACATAAGGATAAGTACCGTGATCAATGTCAAGCAATGTCCCTTGTGCTCCTTCAAACATGATTGACTCACCATCTTTGCGCGCTTGGTCAAGGATCTCTGAAATATCGGCAGTCATCTTTTTAATAGTATCGGCAACAGCTAACGCATCAGCCAGTACAGTTTCATAATTAACTGGTTCAACTTTATAATAGTTAACCAAAGAAAAATTATGATATTCCACAATTTCTTTTAATTTAGCGGCAAAAGATTCTGCGCAGAAAAGATCGCCAACACGTAAGCCACGACGAGCTACTTTATCTTCATAAGCTGGACCAATACCACGACCCGTAGTGCCAATCGCTTTTGAGCCACGAGCAATTTCGCGTGCAGCATCTAAGGCATTATGATAAGGAAGAATTAATGGACATGCGTCACTAATAAGTAAGCGTTCACGTACTGGAATGCCTTTAGCTTCAAGCATTTCTATTTCTTCCATTAATGCTTTCGGGCATAACACTACACCGTTACCAATCAAACATTTGACATTGTCACGTAAAACGCCAGAAGGAATTAGGTGCAGCACGGTTTTTTCACCGTCGATCACTAAAGTATGACCTGCATTGTGTCCGCCTTGATAGCGAACCACATATTTTGCTTTATCGGTTAGTAAGTCAACAATCTTACCTTTACCTTCGTCACCCCATTGGGTACCGAGAACAACTACGTTTTTGCCCATTGTTACAATTTCATAATAAAATTAGGCGGGGATTTTATCAAAAAAGCATTTGTAGTCCAAGTAAAAAAATCGAATTTTTTGATCGCGTTTAAAATAGTCTATAAAGATAAGGTGTTAGACACTAATTTTTATAACCCCAAGGAGCTGCAGGTGTGTTAATTGGTTTAGTTAAATCAAAGTCGACCCTAAATTCTCGACCTTGGCGGATCAAACGGTAAGTAAACTTTTCGGGATAAATAAACATTTGCCAAGTATTACCAACAGACTGCGGAATTCCTTGGGCAACAAAAAGCGCTTTGGAATATTGATCGGCAGGAAATGATTGCATTTGTGGCCAACCTGCATCAAGGGTATGACCGCCGTACATGGTAGATTTATCGAACGAACCATCTTGATGGCGATGATCATGCTTTAATGACAATCCTGAGCCTGTTTTAGTAATAATCCAAGTGCGCGAGGCATCATCACCAACATAAAAAGGAATTTGTAACTGGCTATCAGTACACTTTCTAACGTACATAATTAAGGTTTTTTTAGCAAAACTACCGTCCGCCGCATTGTCTACGGTCACTTTACCTTGATAAGCCTTGCCGCAGTGCTTGCGGATATTTTCAAAAAAAGCATCATGACTAGCAATAGAAACTAGCGGTGCTTCAACGGTTGATGCATGGCTTGGTATTGCCCTTAACAACAATAGTGATAATAATATTGCTTGTGAAAATAGTTTAATTTTCATTGAATTTAATCCTCTTGTTCATTTATCGTTATGAAACTAAAAAGCCAGCGAAATTGCTGGCTTTTTAAGGCTCTGGATAAAACCCAGAATGACATATAACTTATCGTTGCAAACTTACCGATTAAAGCTCATTAGCTATTTCTTCGCTTTAGTCGCATCTTTTAAGTAACTGAAAAAATCACTATCTGGTTTAATAACCATAATATCATTTTTACTGCTAAAGCTTTTTTCATACGCTTCTAAACTACGATAAAAACGATAAAATTCAGCATCTTTACTATAGGTTTCCGCATATATTTTCGCTGCCTCAGCATCACCTTCACCACGTACTTCATTGGCATTTTTTTGTGCTGTCGCGAGCATGATGGCTATTTTAGCATCAATAGTAGAACGGATAATTTCTGACTGCTCTTGCCCTTGTGATCTATGCTCTTTCGCTACTGCGGTACGCTCAGCGCGCATGCGTTCGTAAATAGAGTTACTCACTTCAGTGGGTAAATTAATGGCTTTAATACGCACATCAACTACTTCTATCCCTAAATCTTCACGACTGCTTGCGGCACTTTCTAATGCTTTTTGCATAATGACACCGCGTTCGCCCGAAACAATTTCTGTAATGGTTCTATTACCAAACTCGGTACGCAGACCATTATTTATTTTTTGTTTAAGTAAGGCTCTGGCATTTTCAATTGAACCTCCAGTACGCAGATAATACGTTGAAAAATCAACAATACGCCACTTAGCAAAAGAGTCGACAATGAGATCTTTTTTCTCTGAGGTAACAAAGCGATCGGGTGCTTCATCAAGGGTTTGAATACGAGCATCGAGTTTACGCACGTTTTCAATAAACGGAATTTTAAAATGTAAACCTGGTTCAAATACCATCATTTCATTGGTGACAGCATCACGTTTTATTTTTGAAAATTGAAACACAATGCCGCGTTGACCTTCATATATAACAAAAACTGAAGAGACAACCAGCACAAATAATAACGCTAAAATAGCAATGGAAAAATTTTTCATGAGTTAGTTTCTCCCATCGTTAAATCTGTCATTGCGACCAGCATTTGATGGCGATGAATTAATGATTGGTTGTTGTGTTGAATACCCTTGAGGTGAAACACGATTAGTTGTCGACTGCTGTTGAATGATTTTATCAAGTGGCAGGTACATCATGTTATTGCCGCCTTCAACATCCACCATAACTTTACTAGTATTGCTGTACACTTTTTCCATGGTTGCAATATATAAACGCTGACGTGTTACTTCTGGCGCAGCTTGATATTCTGGTAGAATTTTGGCAAAACGTGCCACTTCACCTTGAGCGCCCAACACAACCTGCGCTTTATAGGCAATGGCTTCTTGTTCCATACGTTTTACCCGACCACGAGCACGAGGCTCAATACCACGGGCATACGCTTCTGCTTCACGTAAAAAACGCACTTCATCTTCTTGTGCTGAAATAGCATCATCAAAAGCATCTTTTACTTCATTGGGTGGGCGAGCATCTTTAAAGTTAACATCAACAATGATTAAACCTAAATTATAGGGTTTAATGATTTTGTCTAACTCTTGCCATACTGATTGACGAATTTGTTCACGACCACGGGTGAGAATATCATCCATGATGGCATGACCAACCACATAACGCAGGGCGCTATCCAATGATTGGCTTAAACTGTTTTCAGCATTGGTAACACTAAAAACGTAATTACGCGCGTCAACAACACGATATTGAATTTGCATGTCAACACTAACGACATTTTCATCTTGAGTTAACATAAAACCCGATGATTGCATTTCGCGTGTGCTTTGCATATCAACCGGAATAATGCGGTCAATAAAAGTCCACTTCCAATTAATACCCGGATCAACCGTGCCTGCATACTGACCAAAACGCAGAACAATGCCCCTTTCAGCTTCTTTAATGGTATAAAAACCACTAAAGGCATACACAACGATGGCAATAATAAGCACAATGCTTATACCTATTGTGGAAAAACTTTTACCTGACGGCGTAGAGCCATTGGATGACTTACCACCGCCATTACCGCCAAAGATGCCACTGACTTTTTTACCTAAGTCATTAAGCAATTCATCTAAATCAGGTGGTCCTTGATTTTTTCCACCTTTATTTTTCCAGGGGTCTTTATCATTATTCCCCGGTTCGTTCCAAGCCATGCTGTTCTCCGCTAGCGTTAGTTATTGTAGTTAATTATTAAAAAAATTCGTGCTGCAAGTTTATGCTAAAACCATCTGCTTTATAAGAGTATATGTGGGGTTTAACACATTAATTTACAATATATTGCTCAATTTTATTTGCGTCTTGCTTTAACAACCTATCCCACTCTCGTTTTGGCAATATTATATTAAGATGACAATGACCTTGATCATCATAGTATTCCTCTTTAATACAATTTAATTGGTACAAAGCTCCACGCAGCTTTCCAGCATCAGGGGGGATAGCTAATTGCTGTTCAACTACTTGATTGCCCAAACGCTCAGTTAAGGCAATAAAGAATAAATCGATGCCAATATTTGCTTGCGCCGATAACCACACTCTTATTGGTCGCCCTTGTGAGTCTCTATCTATTCTCGGTTCGACCTCATCTAAATTATCAATTTTATTACAAATAATAAGTTGCGGCACTTCATCTGCCTCAATTTCAGCTAACACATATTCAACTTGCTCAATATTCTCGCTACGCCGGTCATCAGAAATATCAACCACATGAAGTAGTAATTCGGCTTCGCGAGTTTCAGTGAGTGTTGCTTTAAATGCCGCCACTAGATCGTGTGGTAAATGGCGAATAAAACCAACGGTATCGGCTAAAATTACGCCGCCAACACCTTCAAGTTCAATTCTTCTTAAGGTGGGGTCTAATGTCGCAAACAGTTGATCCGCTGCATAAACAGCTGAATTCGTAAGCACATTAAATAAGGTCGACTTGCCGGCATTAGTATAACCAACCAGTGATATGGTTGGCAGCTCGGCACGTGTTCTAGCGCGCCTACCTTGCTGCCTTTGTCGTTCAACTTTTTCTAACCGTTTACGAATATTAATCATGCGTTCACGTAACAAACGCCTATCGGTTTCTAACTGGGTTTCACCCGGACCACGCAAGCCAATGCCGCCTTTTTGTCGCTCTAGGTGAGTCCAACCGCGAATTAATCGACTACTAAGATGGCGCAATTGTGCTAGTTCAACTTGCAGTTTACCTTCATGAGTACGAGCACGCTGGGCAAAAATATCTAAAATGAGTGTGGTTCTGTCAACCACTCTACATTGACACAAGGCTTCAATATTTTTTTCTTGAGAAGGCGTGAGACTATGATTAAACAGCACCACATTAGCATCGAACAAACGAACTGCTTCAGCTATTTCGTCTGCCTTGCCTGAGCCAACAAAAAATTTAGGATGGGGTGTACTGCGTTTGCCAGAAACAACGGTTAATTCATTGACACCCGCAGAAGAAACCAACATTTTAAATTCAGTTAAATCTTCTCGGGTGCTTTCATCGGGGAAATCTAAGTGAACAAGCACAGCCTGTTCACCCGCTTGGTAACGATCAAACAACGATATTAAACCTTAATAGTAAAATGGAATATAGTAATAATAAGTTGCTATTATTCTTCTGCATCTGTTTGATTAGACAGAGATGCGGTATTGACTGCACGTGCAGGTACTACGGTAGAAATGGCGTGTTTGTAAACCATTTGGCTAACGGTGTTCTTCAATAAGATCACAAATTGGTCGAATGATTCAACTTGTCCTTGTAACTTAATACCGTTGACTAAATAAATCGCAACTGGAATGCGATCACGACGTAAAGCATTCAAAAATGGGTCTTGCAAAGATTGACCTTTTGCCATTATATGGCTCCTTTTTTTTATTATTAATAAAAGTAATTAATCAAAAACATAATTTTATTAGTGATTGATTAATGATAAATTGTGCTAATTGCTAATCCTCAGCATATAACCAGTTAATTATACACCAATATTTCAATATTGCTTAATGATAGCTACTATATTTTATATTTTTAGCTAACATTTACCAACTGCCGCTAAAACTTGCGACAAATTTGTGTCTTCCTCTGTGTTTAACCACTGTAGTTCAGGCCACCTTCGCAGCCAAGTTAGCTGCCTTTTGGCTAATTGTCTAGTTGCGCATACACCTCTAAAAACCATTTCTTTATGATCAAACTCGCCATCAAGATATTGCCACATTTGACGATAACCAACGCAGCGAATTGATGGTAAGTTTTCATGCAAGTCGCCGCGCTCTTTAAGCTTAATCACTTCTTGCTCAAATCCTTGCGCTATCATTTGGTGATAACGTAATTCAATTCGTTCATGTAAAGTGTGACGTTCCTTTGGTGTTATCGCAAATTGCAAAACATCACCCTCCAGTTTATCACCCTTAATTTGAGTTAATTGTGTCAACGTATTTCCGGTTAATTGGAACACCTCTAACGCCCGAGTTAGCCGTTGCGGATCATTAGGGTGAATACGCTGTGCTGACACTGGGTCAACTTTCGCTAAATGCTCATGCATTACTTCCCAGCCATGCTCTACCGCCTCAGCTTCTATCTGCTTTCGAATAGCACTATCAGCTGCTGGCAAGGGAGAAATTCCCTCAATGAGACTTTTAAAGTACATCATGGAGCCACCAACCAACAAAGGTATGCGGTTATTGGCTCTAATTTTGGCAATCTCAACTAAGGCGTCTTGACAAAAATCAGCAGCAGAATAGCTTTGTGCAGCATCACGAAGATTAATTAAACGGTGCGGATATTTTGCTAATTCATCTGTTGTTGGTTTGGCTGTACCAATATCCATATTTTTATAAATTAACGCCGAGTCAACACTAATGATGTCGCAAGGTAGAGCGTCATGCAAAGCCATGGCTAAGGCGGTTTTACCCGATGCCGTTGGCCCCATTAAACAAATAACAGGGGGTAACTTAGTTGAGTTGGTTGTTGGCACTTAAGTTAACTCTTAATTTATTACTCGCTATTATGGTTAGTTATAGCTTTTAATTGCTTAATTGAAGATGTAAGGTCTAAAACGACAGAATTCAAGAGTATCGACGCTATTTCTGCTGCTGAAAGTATTTTATTTGCGCATCGCCATAATAATTGCGCCTGCGCTTCACTATAATGTTGGTTAACCATGACTTTAGCAATGACGGCAATGAGGTGATTATCACTATTCATTTGCTCCTGATTATTGTGACTACTAAGTTGTGATAAACCATTAATAATACTAGTAAAACTTTCGCTAACATCTTGCTCCCGTAACAAGGCAGGAAATTGACGTATTTGTATCTGTCCTTGCTTTTTCATACGTTCATTGAAGGTAAAAATAATGCCTGCCATAGTCAATTGTGCTTGATACTTTTTCACGGTGTTAATTTGTTGCTCTGATAACCTTAACACTACAGGTAATAATAAAGGCTGGCTGATCAAGCCCTTTTCGGCTTTTAATTCACTTTGCTGCCAGCGATTAAAAACTTGTTTTTTATGCACTTGCAACGCTAAAGTTGTTAGGGATAATAAACGTAAACCCTCTTGCTCTTTAAAAACCCCATACGCTTCTTGCTCAATAGCAACAAAAAAATTCTCAGTTAACTGAGGGCTTTCTTTTACTACTTTAGCTTCAATTTGATTAGCTTGTTGGTGATGCTCACTTAGCTCACTTAAAACCGGGGTCATTAATTGCTGATAATTTGCCACGGCTTCTTTAGAAACTGAATGACTAGGTGCATAACCCTTTATGGCTGAATTTTCTCGGTAACTTACCTCGTTAACTTGCTGCAGGGGCTTTACATACTCAGGGCGTGTATATTGAACATTTTCAGGAGGCTTTTCTGCTTGAAATGATACAACTGGTGACGCTTGTTGTTGCTCTGTAAAAATTAACGCGTCATGGTTTTCCAGTAACGCTTTATGGCAAACAGAGTAGATAAAGTCATGAACATAACGGCTTTGATGAAAACGTACTTCGTGTTTTGCCGGATGCACATTAACATCAACTTCACGGTGATCAAGTTGTAAAAACAGCACAAAAGCAGGATAAGTATCGGGCGGTAATAAATCAGCATAGGCTTGGCGGATAGCGTGATTTATCAATTTATCTCGCATCATTCGGCCATTAACATAACTGTAATTGAGATCGTTTTGCTTACGAGCAAAGTTTGGTTTGGCTAACCAGCCAGAAAAAGTCATGTCGTCATGGTGACATTCAATTTCGATGGCATGATCAATAAACTTACTACCACACACCATGGCAACCCGTTTAGCATTTTGTGCTTTAGTGGTCGCTGCGCGATACTGGCGGATCATTTTACCATTATGTGTTAACGAAAAGTTCACCTCAAAATGCGCCAAAGCGATGCGGCGAATCACTTCATCAAGATGATTAAATTCAGTTTTTTCTGTGCGTAAAAATTTACGTCTTGCGGGGGTATTAAAAAACAAATCTAACACTTCAATGCAAGTGCCATCGGGATGTGCGGCGGGTTTTATGGTCACTGCCATATCGCGGCCTTCCGCGCTAGCTTGCCATGCGGTGTTTTGGTTTTTCGGTTTAGAGATCAAGGTTAAACGAGCAACCGAGCTAATACTTGCCAACGCTTCCCCGCGAAAGCCCAAACTGTCGATAGCCTCTAAATCTTTTAAATTTTTTATTTTACTGGTTGCATGGCGACTTAATGCTAACGTTAATTCGTCTTTAGCAATACCACAGCCATTATCACTAATGCGAATACGCTTAACACCGCCTTTATCTACCTCGATATGAATGCTTGTAGCACCCGCATCTAAGCTGTTTTCAACCAGTTCTTTAATAACCGAGGCGGGTCTTTCTACCACTTCACCCGCTGCAATTTGGTTTGCTAAACGAGCCGGGAGTATTGCAATTGTCATAGTTTTTATTATTTCTTAAAGAGATTTATTTACCGGAATCTACCGTTGTATACTCATGATACTTCAAAATGTCTGCTTCAGGACACCTGAGTATATTTAGTGTTAACCCGCACGAGGAATTTTTAACGTTTGACCTATACGCAGCACATTAGACTTTAAATTATTGACCGATTTGAGTGTGGCCACTGAAATTTTATAACGCTGAGCAAGTACTGATAAAGACTCGCCACTACGCACTTTATGTTGCTTCATCGTGGTAGCGGCCAATAAAGTACCTTTAGGTGTATTTTCAGTGAAATAGTTATCAACCGCTTTAAAAATAGCCTTAGCAAGTTTTTGTTGATGCTTTTTGTTATTAAGCTGCTTCTCGTCTGTTGGGTTAGAAATAAAGCCCGTTTCAATTAACACTGATGGAATATCTGGTGCCTTAAGTACCGCGAGGCTTAATCCTTCCGGCTTTTTTTTATGAAGCTTGGTGACTTTTTTTAATTGCTTAAGAACATGCGTAGCAAATTCATAACTACTTGACATAGTATGCTCTTTTTTCATGTCAGCAAGGGTGAAAGCTAAGTTTTTATCCTTGGTTTTTTTGATGATTTCACCCGCACCACCCAACAGTTCAGACTCTTTTTGACGATTAGCAATTAAACGAGTAAATTCAGAATTTGCTCGTCGAGATGATTGCACTAACACCGAAGCGCCACGAGGTTGAGGAGAAACAAAAGCATCGGCATGAATAGAAATAAGTAAGTCTGCTTTATGTTTACGTGCTAATTTTGGTTTACGGTCATGAGTTACATAATAATCGCCCGTTCGAATCATGACCGCTTTAAAACCTTTGCGTTGATTAATCAACCTTGCTAGTTTCTTGGAAATAGCGAGCGTCACCCGCTTTTCATACGTGCCTTTAGCACCAATAGAGCCGGGATCATCACCGCCATGTCCGGCAACAATGGCAATAACAATATCTCGTTTTCCATTAGGTGCTGTCGTTTTTACCACTTGTGATTTTTTGTTTTTATCATATAAATCAATTACCAAACGATCCCCATATTGCCCTGCAGGTGCTAATGAAAAAACAGTTAATTGATATGATTTCACCAGTTCTAACACCAAACGGGTGCTTGTTTTTGATTTGGCGGTGCTGGTACGAAATAGTTTGATGCGAGGGTCATTTTTCGCCAAGTTTTTCAACCCGGTATTATTTTTGGTGTTGTTAAAATCGATCACTAACCGGTCAGGATTACTTAAGGTGAAATATTTATAATCTGGTTTGTTTTTAACATCGAAAACAATACGGGTATTTTCAGGGGCAGGCCAAACACGAATGCCGTCAATGCTATTGGTACTTGCTAATGCATTGTTTGCGTTCAACAGTGCAGGGGCTAAACAAAGCCAAAACAACGGTGCCACAATGTAAGATAACAAACGCATAACTAACCTTAGGTAACTTTAATGCTAAACAACAATTCTAACTCTACTTTCAAGGTTATTCGCCTCAAATGCAACCACAATGGTATTAACAATGAATTTGCTCAAATTGCTGTAAAATACCTTGGCCTCTAACCGAACAGGCACGTAATTCAATTGTTCTTTGTTCACCTTGATAAATCATATTAATGATTATATCGGCATTAGCCAAGAGCCCGATGCCTTTTTCTGGCCATTCAATGAAGCAACAGCAGTTTTCACTAAAATAATCACGAATACCCATGTATTCTAATTCTTCAGGATCAGCCAAGCGGTATAAGTCAAAATGATAGACTTGCCAAGGGGGTAACTCATAGGGTTCAACTAAAGTATAAGTAGGGCTTTTAACATGACCTTGATGACCCATACCTCGTACAAAACCTCGGATTAAGGTTGTTTTTCCTGCGCCTAAGTCACCATTTAAAAAAACTACTAGTGCTTGCTGTGCCTGTTGTTTTTCATATTGCCATTGCAAAACTTTGGCTAAGGTATCACCAACGGCAACGGTCGCTGCTTCATCGGTTAAAAAGTATTTTAGCTGTTTCATTTATTTTCAAAGCTTTTCATTTAAT
>JAESPR010000015.1 GCA_016765685.1 Colwellia sp.
AGAACAATTCTTTGCGAATCCTACCTTTGCCAATGCTGCTGATAGGGCTGCACTGTCCGCGCAGACACGATCAGGTCAAACAATTGACTTAACGAGCAATGTTTCACCAGATGTGCTTGATAGAATTAAACGCACGTTAGGTGAGCAAATCGCTACGGCTAAACGGCAGGGTGACGCTACGCAGGTTGGTGACTTAGTTTCCCTGCAAAAGCGTTATGTTGGGTTTTTGGATGACCAATACCCCGGCGTCTATGCGGCTGCACGTAGAGCTTTTGCAGGACCGGCTGCACAAGAGGAAGCATTAGAGCTTGGGGAGAGTTTAATCCGCAGCACAGCTGCACGTAGAGCCCCCGAGGGTGTAGCGCAACAAATCGCTGATATGTCGGTTGACGAAATCGCAGCTTTCCGAGTTGGTGTGGCTCGCTCTGTTGTTAATCAGATGAGAACGGCACCTTCACCAATCGTTCGCACTGGCGGCGCTCCTGTTGATTTAGGAACCGACCCAGCTAACCCAATTAGGCGTTTCTTTAATACCGACCAGCAAAGAGATGTTATTCGGGCAGCATTTGGTAATGATGCAGCGTTTAATCAGTTTGCTAAAAGAATGTCGGCAGAAGCTCAGAGAGCGGAAAGCTTCCGTGTTGTGAATGTCCGTCAAGGCTCACCAACGCAAGGCCGTCAGCGAGCTGTTGAGCGCCTTGGGCAAGCAACAGAAGCCGCTACAGATATTGGTATGGCTAGCTCTGGTAATCCTATAGCCGCGCTTAGGTCAATAACGAACCTGCTCAGACGTGGCCAGAAGGCGGAAAGCCCTGCTGTTCAAGAAGAGATACAGCGCATCTTGTTCTCAACACCATCAGAGCAACGCCCGGCAATTGAACGCGCCTTACAAGACATGTTTGCTAGGCAAGGTGGTGGTGATAACGCTTTAGCTGTTGGGCAGACAATTGTTGGACCTTTATTAACGCCTACTGCTATCGCTAGTGAGCGGACTAGGAATTAACCCCAGATGAGATTTTGCTTCACCCAAACACCAAACAGGACCCAGCCAGATAGTAACGGCAAGGTTACAATCCAGAATACAAAGTTCTTAACTAATTGTGTGCCAGCGCGTTCGTCCGGCATTTTTCTAAATGGACCCATGGAGCGAATATAGATATGTTTTCGCAAAAGTCACTAGGAGCGCTATAGATGGCCGCTACATTTTATTTTTCTAACCAGCAAATCCTTGATTCCTCTGGCGTTCCTATCGTCGGCGCGACAATGGAAAGCTTTGTTGCTGACACCACTACGCCGCTAACAACTTATGCGGATGAGGCTTTAACCACTGCCAATCCTAATCCCGCAGCTGGTGGCACAACAGGAAATCAGTTCACAGCCTCAGATGGTCGCTTTGGTAATATTTTCCTTCAATCATTAACCTATGATTTTATCCTTAAGGATGCGGATGGGGCGATTATTAGGGTTATTCCTGATTACCTTCCAGAAGGTGGTGTTGTGGTTAACATTGGTGATTTGCCGGATACGATTTTCAGAGTTGTGGGTAATATCGACAGCTCCAAGAAACTCGCCTTTGAATGCGATACTGATATCACTACCGGCACAACTCGGACGGTAACGGTTCCTGATGCGTCGGGCACTATGACGCTGAACACAGCAACTCAGACGCTAACAAATAAAACTATTAATCTGGCGAACAACACGTTCTCAGCAACCTTTGCGCAGCTTAACACGGCGGTTAGTGACGCAACGCTGGTAGATCTAGTAACCTCTCAAACGTTAACGAATAAGTCTATTAACCTTGCTAACAACACGGTCACAACGACATTTGCCCTACTGAATACAGCGGTAACTGACGGCACATTAGTGGGTTTGACAAATACTCAGACGCTCACAAATAAGACTTTTGACCTGACAGACAATACACTAACCGGCACGCTTGCTGAGTTTAGCACGGCTGTGAGTGATGATTCACTAGTTGGTCTTGCTGCGACTCAAACACTTACCAATAAAACTATCAATTTCGCTAACAACACGGTCTCGACTTCCTTTGTTCAGTTGAATACCGCTGTTTCTGATGCAACTTTGGTAGGCCTTACAAACACCCAGACGTTAACCAATAAGACGTTTAGCCTTACCGCCAACACTCTAACGGGTACTTTGGCTGAGCTCAGTACAGCGATTAGTGATGCCTCCATTGCAGGTCTCACAAATACCCAGACGTTAACGAATAAAACCATTAGCTTTACTAATAATACGTTGAGTATGACGCTGGCAGAACTTAACACGGCTGTTTCTGATGCTACGGTTGTTGACCTGGATGATGCTCAAACACTGACAAATAAGACGATTGATGCGGCTTCCAACACGCTTAGCAATTTCGACACGACGATGTTTGCAGCGAATATCGTTGATACCGACAGTAATATGGCGGCTAACTCTGACTTAAGGCTCTCATCACAGAAGGCTATTAAGGCTCATGTAGCGGCTGAGATTGCGGCAGTTGGTGGTGGTAGCCTCCTTACTAACGTGGTGTCCCTCACAGCCCTTTTAAAAGCAAGCGTGGGTACTGGCGACTTTAGAACACTAAAAGGTTACTCAACCGTTTCAGATAATGGTGGTGGTAAATTCCGGTGGAATAGTACGGCGACCGATACGGATGTTGCAGGTATTATTGAATCCGCTGACGAGGGCGGAGCGGGCCGGTGGTTTAGAATTATCACCGATGGCGAAGTAACCCCCGAGATGTCCGGCGCGATTGGTGACGGCACCACGGACGATACAACAGCTTTTTACGCCGTCGTGTCTCATTGCCTAGCTGAAGGCTTAACTGTCCGAGGGCGCGATAGTTCTGAATATTATATACCCAACGGTAATGCTACCAAGGTGTTAACCGCATCAGGAACTTACAGATGGCGCCGGTTGAACCTAACGGCCTCTACCACACTTGGCGGGGCTGTGTTTATTGATTTTGATGGCGGCGACCCTTCTGCAACATCAGCAACACCAAATGCTAATGCTTATATCGGCGATAGTTCAACAACTTTCACTGCCGATCCGGGCGGTAGTTTCGCGGCTGACGATACTGTGATTTTGATTGCTGATAGATTTTACTCTGATGAAGGTGAGACGTTTGAACCTCGCGTGTCTGAATGGTTGACTATTTCAACTATTACAGGTGCCGGGCCTTATACTGTAACGTTTACTCAGCCTTTAAAATCTCAGTACACCACCGCGGATAACTTCCGTATGTGGCGTGCTGGTGACGCAATCAAAGTTGATATGGAAGACCTGTCTTTAAATGGTCCGGGTACAAGCCACAATTCATCCGGCATGCGGTTTATTAACTGTAGCGACGTGATCTTGCGTGATATATCAGCACAAAATTTCTATCATACATCTTATGAATTCTCGGGATGTGCCAGACCCCGCGTAACTGGGCTATACGCCAGAAACTCTTATTTGGTCGGCCAAGGTTACGGCTTAGCTATGGGTGGATGCTTTGAGCCACAAGTAACGCGTTTGAATGGTTACAGAACACGCCACCTAATTACACTGGGTGATACGGCGAGTACTAATAACGTTATGGGTCAAGGGGGCACATTCTCAGACTTAGTAGGCACACGATGCTTAGGCGCTGTTGTTGATAGCCACTCAGGTCATCGCGACCCAGTATTTATGAATGTGGATGCTGAAGGTGATACTGCCGGGTCAGGGCAAGAGGCCTTAGTTCTTGAAAGCTCTGGCGGGATGCTGCTTGGTTGTCGTGTCCGAGGATTTAATAATGCAAGCGCCACGCCAATTCTATTAAAGAATTCAGGTAAGCCTATTGAAGAGGGCCCGGCGACTTATACCATCCGTGATATTCAAATGGATTCGTTCTCAGCGTCCTCCATTACAGGGTTGTTTTGCTGGAATAATGATACCTTGTACAACAATTCTATGAGGGTGGTTGCTGATGGTATTTACCTAACAGCCCCGCAAGGTGTTGGCTTTACCGCTGCGGGCGGTGATGTGTTCGTGGATATGTCTAATTCTATGATTAAGGCCACTGCTGCTTATGGCTTCTATGTCTACCAGCCAAACGACTTCCATAATATTGAGGTTGATTTGTATAACGTGGATATTGATACGCGAGGAACTACTGATAGCTTCGTGTCAATCATATCTTGGTCCGACAAATTTGAACGTGTTATTAATAAGGCTATGACGCTTTCAGCGACAACAGGCACAAGACAGACTGCAACGGTGGGTTCAACTGATACATTTGTTGCGTTCGATCTAGGCTCTACCATTGAAGAAACATCTGGTTCTGGTGTGGGCACAATTATTGCAGTTGATAGCGGTAATGACCGGGCATATATCGACATCACGTCAGCATTCGCTGGGACTTCGCAATCTTCAGGAGGCTGGAAGATTGTAGAGCCTAAGATTAATACGCCTGTGATTTGGCATTCAGGAAGGTCTATTAAAGAGGTTGACAGGATTATTAATACAGCCTGTACGCTTTCAGCCACGTCTGGTTCATCGGTAACTGTAACCGGTGTAGCAGGTGATTTTGACCCCATTAACGACCGGAATCAGAAATTGCGCCAAGATAACGGTAGCGCCGGGGAAGGTACTATTTCATCTATTAATGATGATGGTTCCGTTGCGACTATGAACGTCAGCTCTACCTTCTCAACAACAACACCGGGCGTATTTAACTTAATCCTTCAATCCTCATCGGCTCACTTTAGAACCATTAACGGTGATATCAGGCTGGGTGCTGAGGTAGAGATTATTGGCGGCTTCTCGTTTAAGTTCACACCGGGTGGTGTTACGGGTGACGTTTACCGCCATGCAGCAGCAACGATTGCCACCTCATGATCAGCTCAGCAGAAGAGCTAGGATTGTGGTTAGCTATCGCGACCGCGGTGGGTGGCTTTACATTAGCAGTCGTAAGAAAACTAACCGAAAACGGGGTTGAGATTACGGCCATGAAGGACGATATCAAGCTTATACTGAACAAGCTTGACCAGCAAAGTAATTTAGAGAAGGTTGTTGCCGTCGTTCAAAATGACATAAAAACTCTTTATAAAGCTACTGAAAGGAATTCTGAAAATGCCAAACACTGAAGCACAAGACGCCGCGATTTTGGAGGCTGCTGAACGCCTATGGGACATAGAGGATAAAACAGCAGAGTTAATCTCTTCGATGGCCCTTTTCAATAATTCTATTGTTGCATCCCAAGCGATTTTAGAGCTTTCCGCTAGCAAATGTGCTCGGATTGATAGGCGGTTTGCGCGCGCTGATCACGCTTTTAAGATGGCTGAGGGCTGCCTTCAAGACTTACATGAAGATGCAGACCGCATGGTTGGCGATGAAAGCTTAGTATCACCTTTGCGCGCGGGTGGTGGCGGCAAGCCCGACCCAGACGGTGGCGGCTAATGTTTACTGCCGAAACCTACTTTTACTTATTTGCGCTGTTATCTGTTACGGGCTTCTCTGGTTATCGCTTGTTTAAAAATGATGACTACTTGAGATTGTTTGCAAGTCTCATTATGCTACTTGCATGGACAAGCATCATGATTTCTCAAAACATTACACAGGACTTTACACCCGTTGGAATGTTTGTGTTTATCGACTTCGTGACGGTGGTCACGTTTGCTTGGCTAGCGTTCAGTTACAACAAGCTATGGTTATGGTGGGTTTCGGCATTTCACACATTCTCTCTTGCCTTGAACGCGGTTTACGTTCTTGGCGGGCAGGAAAATGCTTATCTATATTTATCACTAATGACCGGGTTGAGCTATTTAAGCTTACTCTGGATCGTTACGGGCGAGGGAATCCTGCAAGGCGTGGGACGCGGGGTGAAGAGTGTCTTTACTCTTGTTAACCCTTCTCTTGTTCGCTCTAGCCGTGATAGTCATCACGAAAGTTAGAAGCATACTCCTGTTGAGGTCAAAGAATGCAAAAAGCAAACCTAGGCGAAACATCGATTAAACGGCGCGACACCTGCCATGCTGATTTGATTAGATTGATTAATCTTGTTGAGAAGCGCGTCCCTTTTGATATAACAATCCTTGAAGGGCACAGATCGAAAGAGCGTCAATACTCTCTGTACCAAAAGGGCAGAACATTGATTGCTGGTGAATGGGTAATCACAGACAAGCCGAAAATCGTCACAAAGGTTGACGGGTTTAATGTTATTGGCAAGCATAACTACAGCCCTTCCAAAGCATTTGACCTCATTAAGTATCCAGTTGATTGGAAAGACACGGTAAGCCCTCTAGTTCTTGCTGGTGTCGTCTTGTCATGCGCGTCAGAGCTTGGGATTGATATCAGGCCGGGGCTAGACTGGGATATGGACGGCGATTACGACGACCAGACATTTATGGACGTGTATCACTTTGAATTAAGAGGATAGATTATGACAATTGGTGAAGAGCTTATAGAGGCGGCTGAACAGGCTTTAGCTATCGCACGTGGAGAGATTGAGCCTAGCTCTGTTTATCATATCTACGTCCAGCCAAAACATCCTATGCATCTTCGATTAGTTCCTAAGCATCCAGACCCTATAGACTTGAAGGATTTTAAATAACATGGACCCGATTTCAATTGGCTTAGCTCTCGCGACAAAGTTTGCGCCCGGCCTTATCCGGCGCTTTGGTGGTGATACGGCTGGGGATGTTGCTGATAGCCTGCTCTCTATTGGTAAGCGTGTTACGGGCCATACTAACCCGGAAGACATTCAACGCGAGCTAGAGCAGAATGTGGCCTTACTGGCAGAGTTTCAGAAGCAAGCCGCGCAATTAGATGTGGAGCTTGAAAAGGCTTATCTAGCAGACCGTCAGAACGCACGACAGCGTGATATTGCTATGATGAATTCAGGCAAGCATAACTGGCGTGGTGATATTCTAGCTTTTGCATCTATTGCTGGCCTTATAGCCGCGCTAGCCTTTGCGTTCTTTATCCCTATGGAATCAGGACCAGCACGGGACTTAATCCTTATCCTCGGCGGCGCTCTTATTACCATCGTTAAAGATGTGTACGGCTTTGAGTTTGGCTCGTCACGGGGTTCTAAAGAGAAAGATGCGCAACTGTCTCGCAAGGATTAGCATTATTATGAACGACCTCCTTAAAACCCTCCCTAAAGGCGTTGTAACCTTTGCTGTATCAATCGCATCATTAGCGGCCGGTGCATCTGGGTGGGTTTATTTTGGCCTGCCTGTCCCAATGACGACCGAAATGCATTCTGAATATCATGGTCATGAAGCGGCTGTTAAGAGCGCTAGAAGCACCCTAGCCTTTGCTAACAAGCAACTAGGTCGGTTTGACGAGGGCACACCTGAATATCAAGAGGCGTTAGAGTTCAGGAATTCAGCTAGGGACCGGCTGGCGTCCCTAGAGAACTAACATAAGGGTGTTGATGTGTTCGCATTATCGGTTATTTCTCTAAGAGATTCTTGCGCATCCTTCAAATTGCGCGCCGCATCTGTGTCTGAGTAATTACAATCCTCTACGATTATCAGGCATCTCTCTACTTCGTGTTGCGCCGCGCGCAGTGCCGATGTATTAATCATTACTCATCTCCATAGCTTTCACGTAGCATACGCAGAGGGCGATCACTACGAAGCCATGATTTGCGTGCGTGGTGCTAATACTATTTCTCGTCCCCTCTCTAGTCCAACTGACGTAAGCGCTCTTCCACAAGTTGTCAGTACTCGCGCTCCAAACTCCTCCTTCTAAATCCTTCTCTATAAGCTGTGTTATAGCGTCGAGTGAGGAAGTGAACGAGGGTGTTGGTATAGCTCCGTAGCCTGTAGTGGTGACGCGCTCAATCTCCGCATCAATCACCCTACAAGGGCCTGTCAAAGATGCAATACGTTCGGATAGTTTAATCATTAGATTCTCCTAAGGCTCTGAATATCCCGGCAACAACTAAGCACGCCGCAGCGCATGCTATCGCTCCAACAAATCCACCCATAAGATACCCCACCAATACAATAAGAATGACGGCTAGCTTGAATGGGTTATTAAAAATAAATCTAGTCATTGGCCACATTAGGTTCTCCTAGGGCTGCTTTAATCATACGTGCGCTATACTCACGCGGGCTAGGGTCTTGTGCGGGAATATTAGAATATGCCTCTGCATAATCCATCATGATGCTTCTGAGTTTTTTCTCCAAATCATCACTCAACATATATTCCCGTACAGCTAGAGCTAAACCCTGAACCGTTGCGTCAAGATTATCAAAAGCAGTGAATTTAAGTTGGGCTCTAATTACTTCTTCTAGTTTATCTCTCATCTCATTCTCCTTTAAATTGGCGGGGTTGAGAATTAGGTTACACCATCCTCTAGCCCTACAAGCATAGCGCACTCTCTCCTCATTAAGACATTCCAGCCGTCTATACCTACCCAGTATTTTGAGGGAACGATATGCTCTGCATGGTCAGATGATAACAACGCCTTGCCGGGTAATCGTTTTATAAGAGCCAACACAACAAAATCGTCTCCCATACCGTAACGCCTAGCAACTTCACGGGGCGTGCAATTTGGTGGCCAACTGTCGTCATAATCGCTTGGGTCATCCATAGACGGGTTGTAAGGCTCAATGTCTTGAAATACATATTCTCCAATACGGTGTAAAAGAAACCAGAACAAACCAGCGATAATCGCTGTTATAATAAAACTAGTCATTAGGCTCTCCTTTAAAAGTTCGGCGGGGCGAGCATTGCTCGGGGGAGAGAAACTTGCTCAAACCCCGCCACCAGTGATGGTTAGTCACCAGATTCTTTTGCTATAAGTTTTCGGATGATTTCCGCACACTTCTCAGCGTTATCAGCCTTATTCGTGTAAGCCCGACCAGCCAACCATTCCGCATGGTCGTATAGCCAAGATTCAATATCTTCTAAATTCTTCACGTCTCTCTCCTATCCCATACGCATTTCTGCGCGTTTGTTAGCCTCTAGGCCGCTATTCTCCCAAGAGCGCATCTTGATGTACTCAAGTTCAATTCTGGCTTTATTGGCTCTCGTTTTGGCGTTCACCATTTTCTTGATGTAGTCAGCCCAATCCGGGGACGCCTTCACTTGCTTCTCAGCCTTGGATACAGGGATATCACCCAGCACCGCCATGCGTTGCGCAAGGTAGGTTGTTTTACCCTCCTCAAGCATTCTAGCGGCGGCATCCAAATCAGCCCATTCAAGCGCCTTAAGCCTCACCTGTTCTGAATATGGTTGATTGCTATGCATTAGAACGGAATCTCGTCGTCAATTTCGGCCTTGGTTGCGAAAGATGGGTCAGCGCCACGGGGCGCACCTGAAGACTCACCACCACGGCTATCAAGCATTTGAAGCTCACCCTTAAACTTTTGCAGAATAATCTCGGTTGAGTATTTCTCTACACCGCTCTGGTCTGTCCATTTACGTGTTTGCAAAGAGCCTTGAATATAGACCTTGGAGCCTTTCTTTAGGTAATTCTCACATACCTTAACAATATGCTCATTGAAAATTACAACACGATGAAACTCTGATTTCTCTTTACGCTCACCTGTTTGCTTATCTTTCCAGCGGTCAGATGTGGCCACAGTTAGATTGCATAAAGAGTCACCTGAACTCATTTTCCTAATTTCTGGGTCGCGGACAATATTGCCCACCAAGATTACACTATTAACACTCATGATTGTTTATCCTTTAATTCTTCTCGTTTATCTTCGTACAAATCCTTCATTGAATCAGCCCATGATAGAGGCAAGATGGGCATATAATCATCCTCAATCATTGCCCAAATATCACTCACTGACTCTAAGTCTACAGCTCCGTTAAGAAGCTCTTTAATCTTATTGTTAAGCCCGTCACGCTTTGCTTGTGCAGCGCTTAGCCGCTTAGGTGGCGCGTTAGGGTCGATAACGTTTGCTTGCGTCTTATCATAAAGAGCTAGACCGAATGGATTACCAAAGGTCATAAACGCGCGCTTCATTGCGTCCGTTTCGGCCTCTTTAACAGCTCCCTCGATAGCGTCTCCGATTGCGTTAGGTTTGCCCATTCCAGACCCAAAGCCCGTGCCCTCTCGGGTCACACCACACACTACAACTCTAACCATACTCACATATGACACGCGCCATTGCTCGTAATCAGGCTTTCCGTTGTATCCCTTGATAAGTACAAGATCACGGCTAGTCTCTATCATGCTAACGGTTTCACGCGTCCAGCTATCGTAACCAAAAATCCTGTTAGCTTCGGCTATTACATGCCACCCCTCAACATAAGATAAGGTGGTTTTACCCTTTTCCCTCGTCTTGACGTGCTTAAGGTCTAATGGTCCAGCAAGTATAATCTTGCTATCTTCCACCATAAATTCGCTCATTACATCCCCGCCTCTTTTAATAATTCAATCTGGTCTCTACCGTCCAATGCTTCGTTATATGTGTCACATCGCAGCATCATTCCCGATGATAGATTGTTAATTTCTCTTAATCGGCCATAAACCTTCAGTGAGGCCTCTATTGGCAGCTGGCTTAATTTATCCTTGATGCTGTTAAGGGTAAGCATAGCTTGGATAACGTCCTGCTCTATATCTTCACTCATAATGACAATCCTTTATCTGATGCTGTTGCAGCGTATATGAACGCTATAAATCCCCACGTAAATGCTAGCAAAATAGCCGCCTTACTCGCTGTTATAATCCAGCTCTCTTGATGTCTCATCTTCCATTCTCCTGATCTGACCGACCCTCTGCAATAGCCGCCGAGCGGTTGGCGTCAAAGTCTAAATCTTCTGTACTCAATATCTCGCCCCAAACCTCTTCTGTTTTACATTCAGGGCATTCCTCAGTGACGGCTTTCATTCCCGTGGCGTCATAATAAGGAAAGGCTACATTGTCCGTTCTATCCTCTACCCAGCAACACCCACAGTTATCAGCAGGGCATTGAAACACAGCCTCATGGAAATACCGGGTCATATCAATTCACCTTGCATTTTTCGTTAATTCTATGAGCGCGGTCTACTTCCATAAGCGCACCCATAAGGCTCTTCATTTCCTGAAACGACATATCAATATAACCATTGTTGGTGCGAATACTTATCTCGCTGCCAGATGGCAGAAAATCGGCAACAACTTGGCCGTCTAACGACTCTTTGTCCGTCCATCTCAAGTATAATTCTGTTGTTACGGTCATCTCAATCTCTCCTTTGATGCCCTCACCATAACAGCCTTTATATTGACGTCAACCCACAAAATGAGTGCTTGCATTCAAATATATATAGAGTAGGGTTTATACATGTCTAAAAACATTAAACAGATATTGGGCCTATTTGGGTCACATGCTAAAGTGGCTAAAGCTGCTGGCATGAAAGGGGCTTCCGGTGTTGAAAACTGGATAGCCAGAGATAGTATTCCTCATGAGAAAAGGCTAAATCTACTACGCAATTGTGAACAGTTCGGAGTTAACCGGGTCACTCTTTGCGGGTTACTGCTGGATGATTACTTCAATATTTTAACGGGTAAAGAAAATGGATGATTTCACTCAATGGTCGGTCTGGAATAAAAAACGCATTATCACACAGATAGACAGCCTTAGTGGCAAGCTAAGTATTTCACAGCGTCGCTATATGTATCAGACACTGATTTCAGAGCTTAAAAAGGCGCTAAAGGTGCTTGATGGTAAAAAGGATATTGCTCAAGAGTTGGATATTAAGGCGTGGGAAGAGCTGGGCTCTAAACATGGAGACATATAGATGAGAACGAATTTCTCGAAAGCTACCAAGGTTGGCGCTCTAAAAAGATGTGGAGGAAAATGCGAGGTCCACAGATTGGATAGTAGTTGCTGCGGGGACATCCCCGATTCGTGCGAAAACATAGCCAAAGAACTGGACCATATTTTCCCTGACGCTCTTGGCGGTGACGTTTCATTAGAGAATAGCGCTTATTTGTGCCGGGAATGCCATTTTCAAAAAACACGATCAGACCGTAAATACATGGCTCGGCGAAATAAACACGTTGTTAACCGAGACAGGCCAGACAAGAAGGGGCCGAAACAGAAGATGGTATCTAGGCCATTCAATAAAGCATTTAAGAAGAAATTTGACGGAACCGTTGAAAGGAGAATGAAATGATTAAGTTTATAGCGAGGCTGATTGTCTACAGCCCGTTCGTCGCTGCTCTATTATATGTGCTGTACCAAGGATTTTCGCGGTATTCGTACGAAATGGGGGTTGGTTTTGTTTTTTGCGTTAGCGTGGTTGTTTTTGCGTTAGCGTGGTTGTTTTTGTGTTTTGAGAAAGAAAAGAACACCCTATCACGAAGACTAATGACGCTCGCTGAGCTTAATGAAGCTATTGCCGACCTAGACAAAGGAGAATGAAATGAGCCAGAAACATGATGTATTGAGAGCCCTAAAGCGTCCGGGTATGTTTAGATTAACGCCCCGGTTTGCCCTACTTAACTTCGGCTGTTTCCGCTTAGCAGCTAGGATTTTTGAGCTTCGCAATGATGGTCACGACATTCTAACGACTAGAACGGATGAGGGTCATGCTATTTATACGCTGATAGGGGAAAATCATGATTGTACTTGATACATGGTGGGAGATTTATTTGCTTTTTGCCGTATCGATATGGAGTGTTTGTTGTATAGGAAACATCATTGATATCTTTTTTAATAACTCAAAAATTCAAGGAGGTTCTGGTTTTAGCAAGTTTGCTAAACTAACTTGGCTTCCATTGCTCGCGGGCTCTATGTTTCCAGCAATACCATTTCTATTAATCCGTGATTTGTGGAGACGCAGAAATGATTAGAGTCACCCTACCCTACCCACCAGCCAAGCTTAACCCGAATAAAAGGCTTCACTGGGCTGTAAAGGCTAAAGCGGTGAAAGCGTATCGTCATGATTGTTATTTGCTCGCAAAAAGCGTTATGTTTTCTACACGCACTAAAGCCGCTATCTGCGCGTTTGCTTGCGAAAACAAGTTGCCTATTAAAATTATATTTCATTACCCAGATAAGCGACGCAGGGACCGCGACAATGCCATAGCGTCGTTTAAAGCCGGTGCCGATGGCGTTGCTGATGCTATCGGTGTGGATGATGCTGATTGGACACCGACTTATCTGGTGGGTGATGTGGTTAAGGGTGGAGCCGTAGTCATTAAAATAGGAATTTAAAGGAGAGAGAAATGAGCCATTTTGTAGCGCAGAAGGTAAACTATTTTCAGTCTAAAATAATGAACCATAGAGGTAGACTTGTAGGATGGGCTAAGCAGGAGCCGGGTAGAACTTGGCACCTATACGGCCTTAATGGAGAGAGAATAGCACACAAGCGTATAACCAGCCCTGAGGATGCGGCTATTGTAATGCAAAGTTTATAGAGGAGAGAATTATGACCGATACACCATATAATGGACCAATAACTAAACGTGTTTTTGTTAAGGACATTCTTAAGCAAACGGCGGAGGTCACGGGTGTCCCTGCCGATGTTATTTCAGGCAAAATAAAGACGAGAATTGTTGTTAGGGCTCGGCACAAATTCTTTTATGATTGCGTGGATAAGCTTGAACTTGGTTGCCATCGTGTTGGTGCGATAGCCGGGTTTAATCACGCAACCGTGATGAACGGTGTTGATTTGCACGCTAGGAGAAATGATTTGCCGCGAGTTAGTAATTACGACGGAATTAAACACAGGGCGGCTAATTTAGCTCGATACCACGATAATAAGCCTTGATTTATTAGGGTTGTGGGCTTATACATTTGGTTCTTCCCTTTATGAGAATGGGGTGGAGATGAATACGCGCCCGGCTCTTCGAAAGCTGGGCTATTTAAACGAAAATCGGACTGTGTCTAAACTGTGAGTTAATAGCTTGCTTCTTAATTACTGATTTTGTTTAGCCGGACCGAAAGCGTCCAACCGCTGGTCTAATTAATCAGTTGAGTTAATTCAAAGATAGCCGGAGTGAAGCCTCAAAAGTTCCGTTCCATTTATTCTGTATAATCAGTCTTAAATAGAAGTTCTGCCTCTTGGGAAACCTGGAGGCTTTTCTTTGTCTGTAATTAGGGCTTGCATGTAGTACACAGTCGTATAGAGTGAGGCTAACAAAGGAGAACGCAATGAGCAAGCAATCAGCCGAGCAGATTCGCCTTATGGTAAACACGAAGGAATTGGAGAGAATAATGCCTAGCGCAATCACATATCGCGACCATGAGATAACGATATCATTTCGGGTACTGGCCCCTAATTTTGAATATGCCCATAAGGACTATGACGGCATCGGAAACGACGAACGACATGGCGCAGAGGACACCATCCAAGAATGTAAAGAAGCCATAGACGAATGGCATATAGAACAAGGAGAGAATGATGACTAATGAAGATAAAGAAGTGATTGAGAGAGCTATTGACCTCTTGGAGATGGTTGGGCGTGTATCTGACTCAGCTAAAGAAATCGCTCTGGCGCTGCGAGGGGTTATTGAGGGCTCCGACCTTGACTTGCCGCCCGTGTACTCGTCACAAGCCCTTGAGAAGAAGTTAAAGGGTAATCCTTTAATTGTAACGACATTCTCTATTATTGATGAGATTGTTTATCTAGGTGATTACGATCCTAGCGGAAGCAGATTCCCAATATCGGATGCTGACAAGCTAGAGGCTTTTATTGCTCATGCGAAAGTTCTTAAAGAGTGGTCGTTCCCCTGTGAGCTAAAAGACAGCGCTACAGGCCCGAATAGCCCCCGTGTTAAGGATTTGGTGTGGGAAGAGTCTAGCTGCACGGAGTCTCAAGTCATATCAATATCAGAATGTGTTGACGGAATGCCAGCGCCCTATCGTGTAGTGGTAGATTTCGACATCACGTGCATCGTTGCTGTGGTTGGTGGCAGGGAGTTGAGCACACACAAGACCTCTGACGAAGCTAAAGCAGCCTGCCAAGAAGACTATACCCGCCGTATTCTATCAGCATTACAAGGAGAAGGTGATGAGTAGCAATTATCACGGACATGTAACAATTAAAGTTACCGGTCCCAAAGGCACCATAGAGACGACATGCAGAGACATATATTCAGAGTTAAATTTAACCGAGACTATAAAAACCTCAACTTTAGCCGCTGTGTCCGCGTACAACGAAATTAAAGGAGAGAATGATGCATAGGAATTTATATTCAGCCGGGATGCTTGGGGTTATTATTTGTGTTTATTGGGGCGCTGTTATCGCAGGTTCAGAGTTTGCAACAATCAACCTTGTGTATGGCTCATTCGGCGCTCAATTCTTACTATGGTTTTTAGATAAAGGAGAAGGTGATGAATAGTGAAGACAAGGAGCTTATAGACACGGCGGCGCTTGTAATTGAATTACTTGCGGACAAGGTTCCTGATGAAGCCACAGAGCACGCTTCCACTAAATATCTAATTAAAGAGTTGCGGTTACTAGCGGCCCGCAGCGATAGCGAGGACACAAGCCCGGTTACGGGAACCCCTCAACATACTGAACTATATAACACAGTAAAAGAATTCATAGAAGACAACGAGATCAAAAACCGCGCCAACATTACAGAAGGAGGGTGTTTTGACTACGTAAAATACTTAATCGAAGAGCTTTGTGAAATTGTTGGGTACTACAAGGAAGAGGAAGAATAATGACTCCTAAACAGTTTAAAACAATAAGAACCAAACTAGGTCTAACCCAGAAAGCTCTAGCAGAAGCCCTAGGCTACAAAACCACATCTGTAAGCTCATGGGAGCAAGGAAGACGTCCTATCGGCCCTAGAGTTGAGAAGGCAGTTACCACAATGATGAGAACGAGCTTTAGAATGGATGCGGTATTACACCTAACAAGAAGCTGTTCTGTAGGAGAACAAGATGAGTAAAGATATAGATGACGGTGGGCCAGCGTATCCAGAGTTGCTGATGGACCTTGACGGGGACGCTATCGGGGAAGGGGGAATGTCTCTACGTGATTATTTCGCCGGGCAAGCACTGGCTGGATTTTGTGCAAATAGAGACCTCTTAGACCCAGAAGACGTATCTCAATGGTCTTATGGTCACGCCGACGCCATGCTAGCAGCAAGAGGAGGTAAGGATGATTGATTGGAGGTGTTTATTTGGTTTCCATATATGGCACACGTGGGATTACGGAATAAACTGCGCTAGATGCAATAAACAAAGGAGAACCCAATGAGTGAATCATACGGAGATAGAATGAAGCGGCGTGAAGAAGAGGCTGAAGACCAGCTAGTGCAAGAGGCTTACGAGCTAGGCATGAAGGAACAGTTTCAGAGAGATATTGCTAAAATGACAAAATTGCACGGTGCGCTAAGGCCATTCGCTGTATATTCCAAGGCCATTTTAGATCACTTCCCCTCAAATGGCGGTCACACTTTAATGTGTCCCGATGGTCCGGTTTCTATTGAGCGTGATGATTTTAAAGCTGCGATTGAAGCAATGGGAGAACCCAATGAGTAACATACCCGGTGTAAGCCTTACAGCCGCAACAGGCCGTTATAGAGCTATCGAAGATAAGGGAGTATGAGATGAAACTGTTTGAAGCATTAGAAGCCGGGGTATTGGTACTATTCGGGACACTCACCATGATGTCGGCATTTTTTGGGTTGGTGTGGGTTATGATAAACTTAGTTGTAGTTGGTTCTGCCTATGCCTCAACCGGGGTGCTCCAATTAGAAGAAGAAGCAGCAAGGGCCGGATTGTATATTTTAGGGGTTTTCGGAATCTCTTTATTGATAGCCTCTCCAGCCTTATTAAGATTAAAGCCTTGGGAAGATATCAGGTAATTAGGAATACGTTCCTATTGCTATACTAACCGAAATATGACTAGATAGAAAAAGGCCGGGCGATCCCCTAAAGAAACCCCGGCCTGTTGATGATGCGGATCTTCCACGAACGCACCACCCACCCTTTTAATACCATAAACGTGGAAACCTGCAAGTCAGAGGCGTCCCGAGGCCTTGCAGTATATCAGCGTGGTACTCGGGGTGCTGTATCAAACCACGCAACCGACTCCTAAGTTCGAACGGATGATACGTGGTGGAACCTTATCTGCCAAAAGTAGCGAACAACCGACACTCTTAAGGATTGAGTGAAGGGCCAATGCGGTGGGATGGCTCCGACAGTCATAGCATACTGCTTGGTAGGACGAACACGACCTTAATGGTGGTGCTAGTCCTCCTATGCCTGCTGCTCAGGGAATCACCAACAGTCATCAAGGCTAAGTAAGTAACAGTTACAGGGTTTAAATATGGTTAGCATTGTCGAACAAATGGCTAGATCAATGGAAGCTCATGGCCTTCATGACTGTGCTAATGATTTAAGGTCGCAAAAGAAGTCTATTTATAAAAGACCTATTGCTAAGCCAAAGAAGACGAAGAAGCGTAAGAAGAAGAAAAATTTGCCCGCCAACAATAAAAGTAAGTCGTTTTATAAATCGGTCGAATGGAGAAGACTGAGATATGACGCATTGGTTAAGCATGGTGGCTCTTGCTTAGCATGTGGTCGAAGCGCGAAAGATGGCGTGATTATGAATGTGGACCATATTAAGCCTAGGGCCAAATACCCAGAATTAGCAATGGATTTAAATAATCTACAAGTTCTATGCGGTGGGTGTAACCAAGGCAAAGGTAACCGAGACGAAACGGATTGGCGTTAGTCACGGAAGGAAAGCGACAGCGTTATGGAAGAATGAATTTAAAAGGAGAGAGTGATGATTAAATCGGTTTATAGAAAAGTCTGGAACCCCACACCAATTAAGTTCCCTAAATTTTCGGGTGAACGCATTATGATGATGCCTGTTGTTCTTGGATGGGTTGACGGCATACCGATACAATACCGAAAGCTTGTTACTCGCTTGTATGATGTGATGGAGCGTAGGTTTGCCAATAATCATCATATTGGGTACCTGTCCATTGACGAGCAAATTCTAGAGCCGTCACAGACGTTACGACGCGCGGGGCTGCATGTGGATGGATATTACCAAGGACGCGCTGGGGCATGGGCTGGTGGCGGAGGTTGGGGTAGTGCAGGCAATGGAATGTTAACCATTTCAAGCACACCTCATTGTAAGGCTTATCTTGGTACTATTGAAGGAGAACCGGGACCTGAAGGTGAATGCGACCACCTAGATATTAATATTGAGGGTGAAGTTTTCGAAGCGGGTCATATTTATTGGGTTGATGGGTCGTGTGTTCATGAATCATTGCCAGTAAAAAGGAAGACCAAACGCCAATTTGTAAGACTATCTATGCCGAGCAACGGACCTTGGTTTGAGGGGTACACGGAAAATCCTACAGGGGTTAAGCCGTCGAATGAAATCTTGCCCGCTAGAGAGAAGTTTATGTAATTACTAGCGGCCCTACAGGACCGCACACGGTTACGTGAACCCTATATTAAGTTATGGAAGAACAACAATTAAAGGAGAACGAGATGAGTATTGTTGAAGGAGCGATGTTCAGCATTTTATATATCATCCTAGGAGCGGCGATTTTAAACGACGTTTATACGTTATCCCCCGAAACAAAGGATAAAGCTGTTCGCGCTTGTATTATGTTTGGCGTGTTTTGGTTTTTTATCCTTCCTGCTGCAGCGCTTTACGCACTTATTAGCGGCCCATAGGAAACGCACCTCACTAGAGGAACATAAAGGAGAACACCATGACCATTTGGACTGGCGCGCCTATCACAGGCTCAAGGATTTGCTATGTAGGCCTTAATAAAGAGGAAGTAACTTGCGAGTTAGAAATCCTACACTGCGCATCACCCAGAAACTTAGTCAGCTTTATTGCTAATTTAAATTCTCACTTAAAGGAAATACCAATTGAGTTCAGGGAGGCCGCAACTATTAGTATGAAACATACTACGGGCTGGGAAGGTTTCCCAGATACAACCTATTATTTCCAGTATGTTCGCCCGGCAATTAAAGGAGAACACCATGAGTAAAGAGGATAAATGTAAGGCCAATGTGGAGACGTTAGAAAAAGAGCTAAAACATTTAAACGCCCTTATGCTCCCCACACAGCAAAAGATTAGCAAGATCGGCATTCAATTACAGGAAGCTAGGCAGCTACTAATTGATGCCCGTAAGAAGCCAAGAGTAAGCGACCACGCGGTGATTAGATTTTTAGAGAGGCATTATGGCTTCGACTTCGAAAAACAGCGTGGTGAGCTTATGACAAGCACGGTTAAAGCGGCCATGCAGTTAGGCGCAACACGCGTTAAATGCCATGGTTATAAATTAGTTCTTGAAGGTAACACTGTCGTTACAGTTATAGATTAAGGAAAAGAAAATGAATAAGTTTGAAGAAATCAATATGAGATTTAAGCAGCAAGGTATTAAGGCTGTAATTGTGGCCGTTATTTTAGGAATCGTCCTAATTACAGGAGTCGTGACCGTCATAGGCACTATTGCTAGATTTATAGTCTCGCTATTTTAGAAACAAAGGAGAGAGTGATGACTAAGCGAAAATGTCCAAACTGTGAACGATCTATTAGCGGGCATCCAAATAAAAAGTTTTGCGGCTCTCGATGCAAAGACAAGTTCCATAATAAACACAATCCTAGAGGGCTCGGCTTAAGGGCTATAAAAAACCCTAGAGTGATCGAAGAGTACGAGGGCGGCACCAGTTTATTTTACGCTAATTGGTCTGAATCTGAAGGCGGAGACGTTAACTAGCGGACCCACTGGACCGCACCTCGCTAGAGGCACCTAACATACTGGTTATTAAAGGAGAGAACAATGACTATAGATAAAGACAAGACATATAAAACCCAAGACGGTAGGGAGGTAAGAATCTATTCTGTAGATGGGTCTTATATATTCTGTGTTCACGGAGCGTTTAATGGACCACATGGCTGGGTTGCGGCTCAGTGGACGGCGCACGGGTTCTCTGAAATAGGCAAAAGTGGCCTACCTCTCGACCTCATAGAAGTAAAACCCCGTATTAAGCAGACACTCCACGTTAATCTATTTGTGAAACCGGGCGGGGATATTTTCTCTGAGAGGTATGCGGCAAAAGTAGACGCTGATCGGTTCGCAGAAGGTAGAGACGCATATGTCAAAATAGAGATAGACGTGCCGTTCGGAGAGGGTTTAGACAATGAGTAGGATAGATGAGATAAAAACGCGGATGGCAAGCTTAATTGACCTTGATGGCAGTCTTGAAAAACATCGGTCTGCTACAAAAGCTAGTTTAGCGTTTAATTACAAACATATTGATGATATTCAATACCTACTAGACGAGGTAGAGAGGCTTGAGCGGGAGGTTGACTTGCTTGATGGCGACTTAAGGGACTCCGGGTGGCAGCACAATGAGTAAGGTTATAGACAAAGCCAAGGAGCGGGACAGAGTCCTAAAGGAGAATAAGGATAGAGCAGAGTACTTAAAACACCTTCACGAGCAAGGCGAAGTCTTGATGGAAGATATGCAGATACTGATGGGTGTACTATGTGTTTTCGTGGTGGTTATTCTTGGGTTCTTTGCGCTTCATCTTTGGGAGAGGTTTCTATGAGTAAATACACAACCCTAATCGACGGGATGGAACTAGCTAAAATACCCGCCCAGCAAATCTTAGACGCTATCAAGCATATGGAGGCAGCAACCAAGCCAGCCAAGAAGGTTAAAGCCGCCCGCAAAGAATATTTGCCTGATTTTGAGGTTTGGTGGCAACAATACCCCGACAAGCGAAATAACACTAAATCAAAAGCCGCTGATGAATGGGAGGAGCTAGACGCCACTGACAAGCAAAAAGCACTACTAGCTCTAACGCCCTATAGAAAGCAACTAAAGGAACCTAACGCCCCCTCCTGTATCCATGCAGAGCGGTTCTTGAAATATAGAAGGTTTGATAGCTTTGACAGCCCGCAGATAAGTTCAGAGGTTTTGAAGATTGAACTCGATATTGAGGATAACAAAGCTCATTGGTTCTTGAATGCTAGCCGGTTTGATGGCGCAAGCGAGAGTGATATTAGATACTGGAAGGATAAATTCAGATGTGAGAAGGTTGACGGGCAAGAGCTTTGCGTTGTTATCCGTGAGTTAGGTGATTTTGACAGCGCTTTTGGCAAAACAGTTAAGCGTTTAGGCTACAGTGTTTGGACACGTGATCTCTATGAGAGGAAAACAGCATGACCGATAGTAAGATAAAGAAGGATGCTGAAAAACTTATCAATGGTTGGCTTCTTCGAGACCCGGTTGCGCGAAAAAAATTACAGATGGATATAGCCACCAGTCGGGCGCAAGCATTAAACGACCATTTCGAGGAAACTTATGGGCATCTTTTAAAGGAGAACGCAAAATGACCGATAGTATGCAGAAATTAGGTAGCGACGCAGTTAAGCCAGCAACAGACAACGCTATGACTGAGGTTAAGATGGTGGATATCTGGTCACGAATGACGCCAGAACAGAGGGAGGTTATGGTTATTATGTACGCCACCGGGGTCGCAGGAGGGCAATACTTAGAATCTAATGAGGCGGACGATTTAAACGATATACTAAAAGTTCATCATATTTGCGACTATCAGGAATGGGATAGAATGAGTCTACCTTTCAAGTTTGGCACCAAAGAACAACCATGGAAGCTATCTGAAGTAGAGGCATTAGCTAAGATGCCACATGATGAAAAGCTTGCGGCTAGGCTTGATAATCCATTGACCAAATAGACGAATTAATATACCTCAAATAGCTTGTGCTCCGGCGTGTATTTCCTTTTTCCGCGCCGTGAGCCTAGGCCGGTTTTCCCTCTCCTTTAACCGGCCCTCTTGCAGGGTGGCGCTTCGACTCCGTCACCCTGCACATTATTCGGGGTAAGGTATGGCTGATAGATTAATTAAGATGCTCGAAAACAACCGCATGATTACGCGCGGTATTGGACAAAAAAACACAGGCGCTATTTTAGAGTTAGACATTGATGAGACCTTACCGGTTTCTATTGATTGGTCTGACTGGCTCGGGACTGACACGATAAGCTCTGTTGAGAACGACGCAACAAGCGTAACAGTTTCTAATGCGAGCAATACGACTACCACTGCTGCATTTTCAGTATCGAGTAGTCCGGGTGTTATTGAGCACCGTATAACAACAGCAGCGGGAAGTATTAAAGAATTGCGTGTTTATGTAGACACGCCGGGATTTTCAGTGACAGACGACTACGGTTTCAGGGGTAGATTAACATGAGTGACCAAACACAAAACATTAGGACTTTCTTTGCACGTTATGGAGAGGACGGTGAAGGCGGAAGCCTTCCTGCGGGAACTGCCACCACAATCACGACTTCAACTACATCAGGTAACACAACAGACGGTCTTTTTGCTTATTCTATAGTCGTGACGGGTGGCTCTAATGCCACTATTGACGGCGTTTCTTTCGCTGACGGAAGTGGTGTTGCTGTAGATGGTTCCGGCCTTCCTTTGGACTCTATTAGTTTTGACGCTACTGGTAGCGCGGTGCGCATTCTTGAGGTGGCCTTTATATGACCGGTTTTATATTTCCTCCTGTAGTAACCCTTGATACCGAAATCATTGTGAAGGAAGCTTCCCAGTTATCGGGCACATTATTGAGTACTAAGCGTTATGTTGTTGATGGCTTTATTGATATGGGCTCGACCCAGATCACCGTTCCTCAGGGCGGGTTAACGCTTTGCGGGCAGGGTTTTAACATCACCGGCCTGTTTAGCTCTAACACTAGCTACACAATGTTTATTGATGACGGTGTGTTTTCTGGAGATCTATTCTTAGATAATATTGATATCCGTGTTGATGGGACGGGCTCCCAAGTATTTGATCTTGATAATGCCGAAAACTCTAACGCTCTTGAGCTGGATAAGGTTAACTTCACCCGGTGCAAGGACCTTGGCTTAGTAGACAACTATCGACAGATTTTAATGACAGGGATGGGGTTTGTATATTTTGGTGCTTCCGGCGTTGTTAAAGGTTTAACTATTGATGGGGCCATGTCGGGTGGTATGACAATATTGACGTCAATCACACTTGGTCAGCAATCAGGAGTAACGTTATTCCAAGGCGGTGCTAGCCTGTCTATTGGCGGCTCTCTACGGTCGGATATGAATGCCTTAAGTATCGACGATGCATCGGTTGTGTTTAACTTTGAGGCAGCTGATTTTGTGAATGATAGCTCGTTTTTCCTTGATAGTTTTAGAACTAATACCTCGGCAGCAGGCGCTATAACGGGGATTTTGGCGTCTGATAGAAAAGCAGAGTTTAGAAATTGTATCGGTATTGCTAGTACGCACAAGGGTGGTGTTTGGACGGTATCCTCAGCATCAACAACAACTATTGCCACAATTAATACGCCTGTAAAAATGGCGGGTACAACAACATATTCTATATTGGACCACTTCACCCAGTCCGCTAATAACGCTATTGAGAGTCTCACCACTGAACGTATTACGATGGATGTAACGGGTTCAATAACAGTGACGGGTAATAACGGCGATACTATCGGTATTTTGCTACGCCATTGGGATGACAGCGCAAGCGCATATGTTAATCTCACGACAACGACAGCCACCTTTACAGACACTGTGGGGCCTATGGACCCCGGCGCAGAAAATGTAACCGTATACGCTAATGTTATTATGGATATCAGTGATAGAATAGAGGTCTGGCTTGAGAATCAAACAGGTACAGATGATATAACAGCAGCCGTTGGAAGCCGGTTAAACTTAAGCGAACGCCCAAGTTAGGTAAGTGAGAGGGCTAGTTAAACCCCCTCTCCTTATTGCCCGCCTATGTGGGGCGTTTCTTCGTTATTGGGGTTCCGGGGCGCAGAGCCTACCCATTCAGAACCATCATAGACGACTGGGAAATATACACGGGCATCTGTCCAAGCTGTGAACGGGATGCCCTCCGACCCTCCGTAGCCGTCATTAAATTCAACCAGCATTTCGTTATCGGTCAAGGAATTATGTATAATCGGCCCCTTGTCGCCTCGGTCGTCCATTTCCTGTTCAATTAGGTTCATCCAATTAGTCATATCATTATCTCCTTCTTAATCGTATATATGTCCGGTAAACAACGGTGCTGTAACGGCTGAAGTTGCTAGCCTAATACCTTCAACAACACCCCTAGCGAAAGCGCGCGCCTCGTCCAAGTCTTCAGTCATTTGTAAGATGTTGGCAGGCCCGTCTATGCCGTGAACAACCTCAACCACGAAGGAGAATTCATCTCCGTCTGATTTCTCGCGCTCACTCCGCCCCCTAATTCTGATTTCGTGTCTCATAATTCTCTCCTTTGATACCTCAACATAACTAGTACTAAGTCGTATGTCAAATAGATAAGTGACTAATAGCAGGAAGTGTGTATATTTAGGCATAAGACGAATAAAGGATATCTTTATGACGGTTGAACAGGATGCAATTGACGCAGCTTATCTATCAGTAGAACAATCTATTGGACGTGGTGAGTATATAGATATCACTCAAGTGGTAGACGTAAGTCTTGTAAGCCTGTTCCATCACAATAAAGATAAAGACGATATTGAAGACGTAATAGAAGGAGAGATGTAGTGCTTGAGACAGTTATTATTAGTATTGCGTATATTATATTCGCTAGTGTTTTTGTTTATATTGCGTCGGTAAAAGAAGAACGTGCGCGGCAAAGGATAATTAACCGTGAAGGTTTTGGTGGATTAATTGAGAGTGAGGGTAGACCATAATGTCACGTCCTAAGAAGGGTTGGAGACAACCAGACGAGGTTAGAGAGAAGATACAAGCATCACTCCTAATCAATAGATTACAGGACCATGTAGGCGGTAAGCTTCTCCCTGACGGGACTAGAGAAGAAGTCCCAATGAGTCCCACACAGGTTCAAGCTTGTAAGATACTGTTAAACAAAGTTATTCCAGATCTTAAAGCTGTTGAGGTCAGTACGGACCCTAATAACCCATTAGAGATAGTAACTAAGGTTGATTGGTGCATAGTAGAACCCTCAAAATAGACGTAGGCTCTAAGAAGCTTATTCCGCTACTAAGCAAGGCTACATTCAAGGGATGCCATGGCGGACGCGGCGGAACTAAATCCTACTTCTTTGCTGACATGCATATTGCAAGAGCCTTGAGCCAACCGGGCTACAGGGCTTTATGTCTGCGTGAGGTTCAAAGGTCTATCAAAGAGAGTAGCAAGAGACTGTTGGAGCAGCGTATACAGCACCATGGTCTAGGTAGCTCATTTGATGTGATGGATGCAGAGATACGAACACCTGGCGGTGGCCAGCTGGTATTCCACGGCTTGCAGAACCATACAGCGGAGAGCGTGAAGTCCTTTGAGGGATTTGACGTGGCTGATATCGAGGAAGGGCAGACCATTAAACAGCGGTCGCTGGACCTACTGATACCTACAATCATTAGAAAGCCCGGTGCTGAGATATGGGCGAGATGGAACCCAAGACACGACACAGACCCTATTGATAAGCTATTCAGGGGCCCCAAAGCCCCACCGGGTAGTGTTTGTGTAGAGGTTGGGTGGCAAGATAACCCATGGCTCTCAAATGAGATGCGTAGACAGATTGAAGCTGATTACGAAAACGACCCCGAGAAGGCAATGCATATTTGGGGTGGTGGTTACGAGATTATCACTGAAGGCTCTTACTACGCTAAGCAGATCGCCCAAGCGGATCGGGATGGCCGCATAGGACATTTCCCATATGATCCAGACCTTCCAGTGATTACAGGTTGGGATATCGGCGTAGATGACTACACGGCGGTTTGGTTTATGCAGGAGAATGGACGGGAAGTCAGAGCGATTGATTACTATGAATGTTCTGGAGAGGGTGCGCAGCATGTTGCTGATGTTATTCTAAGTAAACCATACAAGTATAAAGCTCATTACTTACCGCACGATGTCCGTAATAGAGAATGGGGTTCAGGCGCTAAGAAGCGTGAGGATACCTTGAGAGACCTTGGTATAACTCCGGTGAGGGTTGGAGCAAGACTAGGACCAGTCGAACGCATCAACGCTACACGCGCTTTATTACCTATTGTAAGTTTTGATAGGGAAAAGGCGTGGCTTGGTATAAAGAGGTTGCGTAATTACTGCCGTAAGTTCAATGAAAGCACTCAAAGTTACTTAGGACCATTGCATGACGATAGTTCTCATGGGTCAGATGCTTTCGGTGAGTTTGCTCTTAATTGCTCAATACGGCCTACACTTGCGAATACTACCAAATCAGACGAGTTTAAAGACTACACACCAGAGCACCAGAGCGAGAGTTCCACTTCATGGCTATAACTGATATCAATCCAGAAGTTGAAGAGCCTGAATTTAAAGGCAAGACGATTGAGCAACTAAAGAAGATGCGCTCGTCTGCTGAAGAGGCTCATCAGTTCGCTAGAGAGTTAAGCCGTAGGGATACGGACTGGTATGATAACTTTGACAACACTCAATGGACGGATGAGGAAAAAGAAGAGTTAATAGCTCGTGGCCAGCCTATCGTCACAATGAACCGTGTGAAGAAGAAGGTTAACTTCATGCTAGGCTTTGAACAGCGTGGCAGGAGTGACCCTAAAGCATATCCCCGTAATCCATCTGACGAGCAAGCAGCTGATGTTGCTACTGACGTTATGGACTACATCGAGCAACGCTCACGCTTTGATAGAGAAGCCAGCCTTTGCTTTAAAGACCAAATCCTATCAGGTATTGAGGTTTGTGAGGTTGTTCTATCAGACGACGAGATTAAAGCTGACCGGATTGATGTTGCTAAGTTCTTCTACGACCCACGCTCAAGAGAGACTAACTTCTCTGACGCCCGATACATGGGGTATGCAGACTGGTATGACCTTGAAGAAGCGAATGACCTATTCCCCGGTAATGAGTTAGAACTAGAAGACGCGACGGGTAATAATGAAGAGGGTGACGAGGATAAAGCTGACAAACCTTGGTTGATATGGGAAGATGCCAATCGTCAACGAGTGCTGATTTCGGTTATTTATTACAAGATGGGTGGCGATTGGAAGTATGCTATCCATACCGGTGCTGATATCTTAGAGGAAGGCGATTCCTTGTATCTGGATGATAAGAAGCGTCCGACCAATCCTATTATTGCCCAATCTGTGTATGTAACCCGTAATAACGAGCGCTATGGTGCTGTACGGGACATGATAGGCCCGCAGATGGAGATGAACTATCGCCGGTCTATGTCTCTATTCCTGCTTAAAAACCGCCGTATGTGGCAGCGTGACAAGAGTATCTTCCCTAATCCAAAGCAAGCTAAGCTAGAAGCCGGTAAGGCTGATGGTCTTTTAACGGCTAATGGTGAGATAGGTAGAGACTGGGGCTTTATTGATAGTACTGCTGAGATTGGCGGTAACTTCGAATTATTACAGGATGCTAAGTTAGAGCTTGAGATTCAAGGCCCTAATGCTGGCTTGCAGGGTCGCGGTGTTGAAAACCAATCAGGCAAAGCAATCATTGCACAACAAAACGCTGGTATTACTGAAGAGAATAGTCTTTACGACGCTCATAACGATTTCAAGCTTCGTTGTTACCAAGCGATGTGGGTGAGAGCTAAGCAGTTCTGGACTGAAGAGAAGTTCATTAGGGTAACAGATGACGAGAACGCCTTTAGATTTGCTCATGTAAACGTACCGGCAATGCATACAGACCCACAGACCGGTGAGCCAATTATTGACCCTATGACTGGTCAGCCTATGCCAAGGATGGAAATCGACCCAAAGACAGGTATGCCCGCAGTTGACCCTGAGACAGGCCAGCCTGTGAGAGCTATGGACAATGCATTGGCTGAGATGGATGTTGATATTGTTATCGATGCAGGACCGGACACAGTAACTCAGCAAGCAGAGCAATTCGACGCTTTGGTTGGTATGAGTAATGCTGGAGTACAGTTCCCACCAGATGTAATCATTATGGCGTCTAATCTTCGTAACAAGAAAGAATTACTTGAGAAGTTAGAGCAAGCAGGTCAAAATCCTGAAGCACAGCAAGCAATGCAGTTACAAATAGAGAAACTACAGTTAGAGCTAGAAGAAATGAAGACCGGTATAATGCTTGACCAAGCCAATATAGGCCTCACGCAGGCTAATACTCAGAAAGCTGAAGCAAGCGCTATGAAGGACACTGTAGAGGCTCAAAAGAACGCGGTTACGCCGATAATTATAGGATAGAATGATGAACGCACACGATAGAGCAATGAAGACGCTTGCTGTTTACTTACGTAGAGACTTGCCAAGTGAAGTAGAGGGCGAACTATCTTGCGCCAGTGAAGACGAGGGCGCGACTGTTGAAGTAACGCTTACAAGCAAGACTGGTGTAAAGGTGTTGGTCCATACATGGGATGAGACACTACAGGCAGCTATTGAGGAGCGATTTACTCCCAAGAAGCGCCAATCCAAGAAGAATAACCTAGACGACTAAAGTTTGCGTAAGCCGCCGCCGGGCTTCATCGGGCGATCACGGGCCGCCGCCGTACACCGGGCGTTACGAGTAAGACATGACAGAAACAGAAGACGACTTTGGAAATGCATTTAGTGATAGTGAATCTGACGAGACAGTGGAGCCTGTAGAGGCCGAACCAATTGCTAGTGAAGCGTCGGGCGAAGAGGAGCCACCCGCTCCGCAAGAGGAAGAGGTAGTTACGGCTGAGGAGCCGTTAGAGGCTGCTGAACCCAACACCACGCCGCCGGTGGTAGACGAAGATGCAATAATGGGCAGAGTTGCAGCTGTTATGGCTGAGCGTGACAAGAGGCAAGCGGCTGAGACCCGCAACACCGAACTTGAAGCGCGCATTAAACAACTTCAACAATCACAAAAACAGGCACCCCAAACGCCTATTGACCCTCTTGACGACTTTGCAGGATTCCAAGCACAGCAAGACGAAAACTTACTCACTCAACGTATGGATATGTCGGAAGACATGGCCCGTATGCATCATGGTGATGAGACCGTTGATACTATGCAACTTTGGTGGCGAGAACAGATGCAGGCTAACCCAGTTATGCACGCTCAGTTCTCCGAACTACGTAAAAGTAGAAATCCTTACCAAGCGTTAATCACACAGTACAACCAGCATCAAATGTTGGCTGATATTGGTAACGACCCGGCAGCATACAAGGCTCGCATTATCGAGGAGCACCTTGCTGGGAATGTAGAGGTTCAATCGACAACGCCCGCTCTAGCCTCAATACCGGCGAAAGCAAAAGTTCCAACTTCCCTTGCTAAGGGTGGTGGCACGGTTGGCGAAATCACAACGGATGACGCGGACGATTTTGCGAGTGTCTTTAATTAAGGAATAGTACAATGGCTAATACTGCCGTTAATGCCCTATCGATTCAAAAGAAGTACGAAAAACGGTACTTCAAAGAAATGGTACGGTCCAACCAATTTAATGCCTATATGGGCGCTGGGGCGATGAACCCTATCGTTGTTAAGCGTCAACTTGTTGAGAGTGGCCAGCTTATCAATATCCCTCTGATTTCTGCGCTTAACGGCAACGGTGTCGGTACGGGTACTCTAACAGGTAACGAAGAAGCCCTTGGTAACTTCAGTTATGATGTAAAGCCATATTGGCACCGTCATGCCGTTGTGGTTCCAAAGGATCAGCAGAAATGGTCTTCGTTTGACTTGAAGGGCGGCGCTCGCGAGATGTTGATGCTCTGGGATACGGACGAAATCCGTGATGCCATCATTGACGGTATGACAGCGGTTACTATTTCCGGCGCATATGATGCTGAAAATGGTCATTCGCAACAGGTTTACCTGAAAGACTCTTCAACTGCCCAAAAGAACACTTGGAGCGCGGCTAATGAGTTCCGGCTTCTGTTTGGTGATTCGTTCTCCAACTATAACGCTACCTTTGCGACTGCACTGGCTACTGTTGGTTCCGGTGATGAGTTGGGTGTTAATGAGGTTGCCCTCATGAAGCGTCAGGCGCGTAAGCGGAATAAAGCAACTGGCTTGCCACAAGTTCGGCCTATTCGTGTCTCTGGTGTCTCACGTGAATACTACGTGATGTTTACCGGTTCGAATAACTTTGCCAAGCTTAAAGCAGACATGAACACTATCAATCTTGATGGTCGTCCACGTGATGTTGCAAGTAACCCAATCTTCCAAGACGGTGATCTAGAGTATGACGGTGTTATTATCCGTGAGATTCCAGAACAGCTAACTGGTGTTGCTGCGGGTTTGTCTGCCAATCAGGAGGGTGCTTATCTTATGGGCGCTCAAGCCATGGCTCTTGCTTGGAGTCAAACACCAATCGCGACTCAAAGTTCTGAGAACGATTACGGCTTCCGTCCCGGCAAGGGTACTGAGTCTAGTTTCTCTGCTGAGAAGCTTGTTTATAACGGCCTTGACCATGGTATGGTTACTGGCTTCTTCTACACAGCATAAGGAGGCTAGACATGCCTACTATTCAAGCACGCGAGTATTACTCGCAACAAGTCCATTACTTACGCAAGTCTATTGGCTTCGCTGATGATGGCGTAGAACTAACAATGGGTGTTATTCCATCCGGTTCTGTCATTCTTAAAGCTTTGTCTGGCATTAATGTCGATGTTGCTTTTGACGCCGGAACTACAAACACCGTTAATATGGGCACAAGCGCCGATGATAACCTATACGGCACAGTTCTTGCCGCTGGTGCTATCGCGTTTGTCCCTCTTGACGAGACTGTAGCTATGACGGTAGCGGCTGATACCACTATGACAGTTACGGTTGTGCTTACCGGCACCGCTGCAACAGTTGGTAATGGTGAAGCGCTTATCGCGTACATCCCTGACAACGACGGTTAATATAATGGGGCGGTGGTTAAACTCGCCGCCCTATGCTTTTGGAGTTAAAACATGTCGTTTAGTAAACAAGAAATCCGAGATAAAGCCTTAAGAATACTAAAGCTCCTAGCAACTGGGCAGCCTGCAGTGCCTGAGCATGCGCAGATTGTTGATGATGTTGTTGACGCGGCTCAAGCCTTCCTTGAATCAAAAGGGATTGCTTACTGGCCAGCGAATGAGATTCCTAACGGGGCAGCGGATGGTTTTAGAAATTATGTTGCAGCAAGAGCAGCGCCGGAATTACCGGGTGCGGAAGTTGTAACAAGTGAGGCTCAAGCCTTAAGAGACTTATACGAATTCACAGCGACCAAAAATGGTCGTGTTGCGTTTACTTATTTCTAGGCGGGACTTATGCCAGCTCAATACATCCCATTAGGTGCTAACACTTACGACGTGTCTCAATACGAGGTGCCGTCTATTAAGCTTGAGAACTGGTTCGCTGAAGAAGCTGGTGCTCGCACAGACAGACCCTACAGGCTTTTACCGACACCGGGCTTAACAAGCTTCGTAACTGGGCTAAACGGCGCTATACGGGGCATGGATCAATTTGACGGGCTATTAGGCGGCAAAGCTGTGATAGCTTCGGGCTTACGGGCCTATTCTATGACCAGCGCAGGCGCTACGGTTGAGATTGGCACTCTTGTGGGTACTGATGAGGCACGGTTCGCGGCTAGCCAATCTGACTTGGTTATGACGGCGGGCGGCGTGGCGAATGTTGTTACGGCAAGTTTAACCGCTATCAGCTTTCCCGGTGCGACAGGTAATATTATTGATTGCGCTGAAATAGGCCAAATTCATTTATTTATTGAAGAGGGTTCAGGACGATTCTGGTATTCAGAAATCGCTGACCCTACAGATGTTCCAGCAAATAACTTCGCAACAGCAGAGAGTGAGCCCGATGGCCTTCTTGCCGTTCGTGTTATTGGTAGAAATATTTATTTATTCGGTACGCGAACTATTGAGCTTTGGCAGACTACCGGCTCGGTGGCGATACCCTTTAGGCCTACAGGCGACGCTACTGTTAAATATGGTTTGCTTGCTAGAGGTGCTATAGCTGAGGCTGATAGCGGGTTGTTTATGGTAGGCCGCGATCAGGACGGGAATGTATCTGTTTACCGCGTCCAAGGTGTCCAGCCTTCACGTATATCCACATATCCTATTGATAGGCTGATTGGTGAAGTCGCCGCAGATGACCGGGTAGACATTAGATTGTCAGCTCACGGTTGGGAGGGGCACAGCTTTATCGGCTTACATCTTCCGGGCGTTGGTGATTACTTCTATGACGTATCCAATGGGACTTGGCATCGCCGCAAAGAGTTGTCATCCGCCAGATATTTAGTGCAAAACTTTCTGGCAGCCTTTGGTGAGAAGTTCGGCGGGGATAGTTTAGATATAACCACAGGTGCTATTTATCGTTTAGATTTAGATGTTTACACGCATAATAGTAATACTGTGAGACGCGTTGCAACATCTATCATTCCTATTGAGGATAACCGCCCTGAGATTAAGAACCTCACTGTAGAGATGCAGGGCGGTGTGGGTCTTGTTACGGGGCAGGGCTCTACTCCCTTGGTTATGATGAAATATGCCCTTGACGGTCGCACGTTCGGCAATGAGCAGACGGCATCATTTGGTGTTCTGGGTGCTTATGGACGAAGAGCAATCTTTTATATGGGCCGTATGACGCCCCCACAGGTCGTTATTGAAATAGCCGTGACCGATCCAGTTAATGCCACTGTTACCGGGCTTGTTATTAATAGGGATATCCAATGAGCGAAATTCGCCCTCAGCTTGGCGTTACCATTTTAGACGCCTCCAACCCTATTGTTGATAGTAATGGAGCCCCTACGCTTGATTTTTACCGGTCATGGGAACGCCTAACTGCGATGAATGGGGACGATCCGGCGTTTATTCAAGAGAATATGACCGCCGTTCAAGACCCTGACATTGAAGAGCTTAGAACACAGGTTGAAGCGCTAACGGCCTCGGTTAATGATGCTCAGGACGCAGCTAGCGCAGCAGCGGCGGCGGCTGAAGAGGCAACAACCTTACTATCCGTTGCGTCTAATGACGCGCAGCTAATCGGGCAACGCGGCGCTCTAGGTGATATAGACTTTGCAGCACGTACGGACATGGTTACAGGAACCTTGGGGGCTTCCGGGGTTGGCACAAAGGCGGATACCCTATGGTATACAGGCGGCGGCACTCCCACCAAAAAGACAAACCAGTACGGTACTATCTCGTTTGAGACTGAGGATTTTGTGGTTGAAGAGGGCGCTTTAATTAAGCTTGAATGGTCCTACACTCAGGATGCAGTGCTTAATATGTTTGAGTGGTTCATGTGGCAAGAGGTCGTGAAGCTTAAAACGTCTGGTGGGTCGGATATTGCTACTATATTGCTCGCTAATGAATTCATGCCAGCCACAGTGAATACAAACGGCGTGCCGGGTGGTTATAGCGGTAGTTTAAATCTAGGACCAACACACACCAAAGTTAAGTTTATTGTCGTGCCAGCTCTAACGGGCTCTTGGCCTTCTGATGGCATTGTTAAGCTGACTTGCGACTTACTGCCCCATTCTGCCTTAACGTCACCCACAGATGAATGTTTTGCTGGTGCGACGTTTAATGCGGGTTCTGCCACCATACAAGCGGCCTTTAAGGCAATTGATATTAGTATTTCGGGGGAAGCTGTGAATAGCGGACCCGTCACGATTACAAGTTAGGAATAAACATGGCTTTGCTTTTAAAGAACGTTAAAGGGCAGATAGCGGCGTCAGCCAGCATCCTGCTTAATGTGGCGAAGAACCAAACGTGGGTTATCCAGAATATCACAATCCACAACGGTGATGCTGCGGCTCAGACAGATACTAAGTTTTATATTTACCCAGATGGGGGCGCGGCGAGTGCGTCAACCATATTCGTGAACATAGGTTCGCTCGCGGCTGGTGAAACACGGCAAATCAATTTAAAGCATAACTTGAATAGTGAGGACGTTCTGGCGGCGGGGACCAACTTAGATAATAAAGTTAACTATATTGTCAGCTACTTTGAGAGAACCGACTAATGGTTAGACAAGCTACAGCGGAAGACTGGCCAAAGGTTCTTGAGCTTATGCGCGCCTGTAATGAGGCGAGTTGCCATGAGGCTGATTTTGATGATGCCTCCGTGCTGCATATGTTTGAGTTATCCCTTAAAAACCCGTCTTTTGCTTGCTTTGTAACAGAAAAAGTTGACGGCTTTGTTTATCTTGCCCTTTCAGCGTCTCATTTTAACTTCAGCGTCATTTATGCAAACGAGTTAGGGTTTTGGGGTAAGGGCGGCAAGGCTCTTGTTAATAAAGCCTCAAAGTGGGCTAAAGATATGGGGGCTTCTCGGTTGAGTATGGCGAGCGAAGATTGTATAAAGGGCGCTGCAATGGAGCGCTGGTATAGAAAAGCGGGATTTGTGCCGACAGGTCGCACCCACGCAAAGAATTTGGAGTTAGTGTAATGGGTATTGAAACAGCAATTATCGGCTCTGCTATACTGGGTGGTGTCTCCTCTATTGCATCCGGTAACGCTCAAAAGAGCGCGGCTAGGCATCAGGTCGCAGCAGCACAGCAAACATCTAACCAGCAAATCGGGCTGGCTCGGGAAACTCGCGATCAACAACGTGCTGACTTTGAGCCATTCCGGCAAGCTGAACTCCAACGAACGAATGCCCTTAGTGAGCTTTTCGGGTTTAACGCAGGCGGACCGCAAGTATCAGGCGGTGTTGCGGGTCAGCAAGCTTTATTGGGGTCGACCGCCTTATCGGGCGGCGGAGCCTCATCAGCCATCAGCGCTGGTCAGAACTACATTAATACGAATCCCGATGTAGGCCGGGCCTTTAATAGTATTAACTCTCGCGATAGACAGTTTGTGCTTGATCAAGGTTTTGACCGTGATGGCGATGGTCAATTGTCCGCTGCTGAGTTTGGTGACTTCCATTTTAACCAGCATGGACGCGCTGAAGGCCGTAGTGGTTTTGAGGCTGGTACAACACAAGTACAACAAGCGGCCGCGCCGGTTGCAGCCCCACCACCACGGGGAACGCCTATCGCTGAGGTATTGCCAGCCGGTACTGTAGGGGCTTTAGACCCTTCTGTTAACCCGCAGATTGGTGAAGCTTTAGGGCCAACGGTTGACCCCTCAGTGCGAGGCGCAGAGCGATTTAACGAATCTCTATTCAATGCGGCATTTAGGGCTGATTTTGGTAGGGATAAGGACATTATTGACCAGAATCTTGCTAATCAAGGTGTTGTATTCTCAGGTGCTCGTTTAAACGCGGTAGAGGATTCTAGGCAGCGAAACTTTAGCAACGCCTTATCCAACTTCACAAATACGCTTTCAGGCTTCCCTACCGCGGGGGCGGGTGCTCAAGCAGGGTTTGCGGCGAATTCGCAGTTTGCAAACAGTGCTAGCAATGCTTTAGGTAACTTTGGCGCAGCACAACAACAATCAGCATTTAATACAGGCCAAGCGAACGCTAATACATTCGCAGGGCTTGGATCGGCAGCAGGCACAGCTTTAGGCGCTTTCGATTTTGGCGGTAACAACTCTGTAACGAGACGGTTTTAGGGACTAGATATGGCAAACGAAGCATTTAACGCGCTAACAGCCGCGACAGCCTTTCGCAACCAGCAGGAAGATAGAGGTAACGTCTTGGGACAGCAGCGACGCCAGCAAGGCTTGCAGAACACCCAGAACAAGATTGCTTTAGCTATGGGCCCCGGTGGCGGTGGTCGTAAGCAGGCGCAACAACTTGCTACGGGTTCTGGTAACGCTCAAATTATAGGCCAGTTCCAAGAACAGCTTTCCGGTCTTGATCAAGCACAGCGTACGCAGGCCAAGGAAAGAGCTGACGGAATGTCACGGCTCGCGCTTGGTTTGGGTAATGCTACTTATGAGCAGAGAGTTCAGTTTCTGAATGACCCTTCGAATAGACCACTCTTGGCCGGGCTAGGTCTTGGAGATGAGGCGCTTAGGTCGTTTGACCCGACAGATTTAAATATTCAAACGCAAATCCGCATGATTGAGGAAGTTCAAACAGCTCTCTCAAAAGGCTTTGAAGGCCAGACATTGAATGAAGGTCAAGAGTTCGTTCAACGCGGCGCTCCAACGCTTTCAAATACGGGTACTCGCGAGGCGCAACGTTTAGCGGCTCAAGGTGCCAATACGGCTAGAATTACAGCAGAAGCGCAAAGAACTACAGCGGGCGCTCGACAATTGGGTGCTCAGACTGGTGCTCAAGCTGAAGCGAGAAACCTTCAAGAGTTAGAAAGTAAACTCGTTAGCGGCGAACCAGTAAAGCAATCAGACATTAGGGCGCTTAGGGGCGAGTTCGAAAAGGAATTCGCTAGACCATTTGAAGACGCACAAGATCAATTCCTTGCTATGCGTGACGCCGCTTCAGACGGGACTGGCGCAAGTGATGTTGCTTTAGTCTTCTCATTCTTTAAAACGATTGATCCTGCTTCAACCGTTCGTGAAGGTGAATTCGCAACAGCTGCTAGCGCAATGGGATTGCCAGCCCAAATAATCCAAGCGGCACAACGCGCTGACGATGGCCAAATCATTTCGCAACAATTGCGTGAAGACCTTATTGCAGCGGCTGAAAACGCTATTAGGCAGCGCGAAACGACGGTTCGGGGGGCTATGGAGCGTTACACCGGGCTAGCGACAAGAGCTAGAATCGACCCGCAAGATGTTGTACGTGACCCGTTTAGGCTTGACATTGCTCAACCACAGCAACCCGCACAACAAGAGGCACCATTAAACACAGAAGAGCTGCAAGAGCTGCAAGCTCGTGAAGAAGCAGACCGTCAATCTGGAGGCCAGTAAGTGCCACATTTTACCCAGCAATCACAACAACCAGCACAACAAACACCAAGGCAGCGGTTAGAGGAGCTTCGTGCTCGTCAAACGTCTGGCCCTGTTGGCGGTCCTGTTCTTCAAGCGCCTGCGCCTCAGATTCCAACGGGGCAACCTTCCCCCTCCCCTGTTCTTCCCTCAGAACGGGAGGCGGCGCGGGTTAGGATAAGCGACAGAGAACGGCTGGAAGAGTTGCGAGCAAAGCAAGGTCGTGAAGTCCGTGGTGAGCTTTCTAGAGATATTGCGTCATTTAGGCTCGACCCCGTTAGTGCTGCTGTAGCAGGTGCGGAAATTGGCTTCAATCTAATGCAGCCAGAACCGACTCCATTGCTAGGCCGTGGCGGTCAGTTAGCTTTGCAAGGCGCAACACTTGGCTTCGGCGATGAGATACAGGCAGGCGCTAGAGCTATAACGCAGCCTATCCGCGATTTAGCAGGAACAGGCCGCGACAGGTCTATGGGTGATGCTTTCGGCGAGCAAGCTGGTGTGGAGCGTCAACAATTAGAAGAAACACGTCAGGCGGCTCCTGTTACCAGTTTTGGTTTAGAAGCGGCTGGCGGTGGTGGTATCGGCGGCGGCCCTATTACTGGTTTCTTAGGTCGATCAACTAGCAGGGCCGGACTTGCTGGACGTAGTGCTCTTGTCGGTGGTGGAACTGGCGGTGTTGTCGGTGCCGGTGAGGCAGAAGGTACAGCTTTAGAGCGGTTGCCAAGTGCGGCTGTGGGTGCTGGTGCTGGTGCTTTATTAGGCGGTGCATCTCCTATTGCGATTGAAGGTATTACCAGAACAGGCCGTGTTATTGCTAGAAGCGCGGGAAGAGCGTTTAATAATCGAGCTAGGGGTCGCGCCGTCACACACACCCAGCGTCGCGCTTGGAACCGTATTATGCGAAGTGTCCACCAAGACGGTGTGACTGCGGAGCAATTCCAAGCTCGTTTAACCCGCGCTAGAGAGTTAGGCATTGAAGATGATTTCATGTTCGAAATGGCTGGCCCTCAATTACTTGACCTTGCTAGAGGCGGTACGGCTTCCGGTAGCGAAGAGGCTATTAAGGGTTTAGCACGTGTTAGAATTAGGCAGTCAAACGTAGAATCTCGCGTTGCTGAAGATTTGCGTGATGCTATAGGCTCGGACGGTTCTGATTTCCTTTCGAGGTCTCAATCTATTAATAACGCTAAAAGCGCAGCAGACCCCTTGTACGAGCAATTTAGGGGGCTTCCCGGTATTGATCGGGCGTCCAACACTCCTAATTCGCAGCAATTAGAACAATTCTTTGCGAATCCTACCTTTGCCAATGCTGCTGATAGGGCTGCACTGTCCGCGCAGACACGATCAGGTCAAACAATTGACTTAACGAGCAATGTTTCACCAGATGTGCTTGATAGAATTAA
>JAESPR010000076.1 GCA_016765685.1 Colwellia sp.
AAACAAATTGGCATTGTTACGGGTATTCAAGGGCTTAGGTGGTACGAACTTACCTTGCATGGCAAACCTTGTCATGCAGGACCAACACCAATGGAAGATAGAATTGATCCGGTGCAAGCCATGTTGCCTATTTTACAAACCTGTTATGACTTAGCGCGAAAAAATGCTCCATGGGGTAGGGCAACGATAGGAGATATTCAAGTATTACCGGGCTCGCCAAATACCGTGCCAGAGGTGATGAAAGTGCTTATCGATTTACGACATCCCAACGGCGATGTAATTGAAAAAATGGCGCAAACATTTACCGCTAAAGTTGAACAAGTCTGCAAGTCGATGAATGTTGACTATCAGCTTGTTGAGGCATGGCGCATGGAGGTTACTAACTTTGATCAAGACTGTGTAAATGCTGTTGACGAAGCAGTTACATCACTGGGTTATTCTGCTATGAAAATGGTCAGTGGTGCCGGACATGATTCTTTGTATGTAGCTGAAAAAGTACCAACCAGTATGATTTTTATTCCTTGTGAAGATGGCCTTTCTCATAATGAAGCTGAAAATGTCAAATGTGAAGATGTCGCCGCTGGTGCTAATGTTTTGCTGCACGCTATGCTGAAATTAGCATAAATAACGATTGATAATACCGCAGGAGCTTCGCCATTTTATGAAATGTCACCCTATTTTATTAATAAGTTATTTAAGCTTAATTTTCTTCATTGCTCAAAATGTTTCCGCGCATGAATCTATTCATCATCAAGGAAACCCTAGAGGAATTGAGTCTGTGGATTTTAAAGCCAAGCACATTAGTAGGGTAGTTACTGCGGGCTATCCGGTGACTTTTGGCATATATGCCTTTACTCATAGAGAGCCGACCACTTATATCACAGTGAAAGATGATAAAAATATTGAGCACAACTGTATTAAAACTAATTTTTTAGCCTTTGATGTTGATGATAGCTTTGCTTTTGATATTGATGAAAACATTAGGGTAGAATTTTTAATCGATCGCTCGCAAACATCATCTTTAGTTTATGGCTATGATCAACATGGCAGTGAAAAAGCTAATGCATTGGTTGATTTTGAGGGAGTAAAAAAGGGCTTGCTCTGGTCAACAGTTACCTTTGAAAAAGCTCGGTTTGTCAATCGAGGTATGAGTAATACTGATTTTGCTATTACCACCAATGAAACCATGTTTTATGAAGATGAATTAGAAAAAGATGCTAGTACTAGCTTGGTTTTATGCGACTTAAAGATAAGCCGGGATAAATCAAAACATCAAGCCAAAGCCTTAGCTAAAACGTTAGTTAAAAGCTCAGTTAAAACCACAGCTATAAAGAAAGTAAATTTTTCGTTTACTGATGAGAATAAAAATACCCCAGTTAGAGTTGGTTTATATAATAGTAGCGGCTCTGCGGTACTATTAGACGATGTTAGTTTGCCGCTACCTTATTACGAAGATAAATCTCAGCAACTTAGCCTAACTTCTTATCCACCTTACCAATATTGGCCACATGATAATCGATACTTTTATTATATCGATGGACAATTCACTAAAGATCTATCGATTGGAACATATACCTTAATTTCATCTAAGGGCCCGGAATATCGCCTTAATAAACAAATATTTAATGTGACAGCAAATAGCGGCACAGTAAATATTAATACTAAGATGAAGCGGTGGATGAATCTACCTGCTTTAGGCTGGTATTCGGGTGATGTGCACATTCATATCAAACGTGAGCAAAAAGACAATCAAAATTTAGCGGCTATATTGTCTGCCGAAGATGTGCATTTTTCTAATTTATTGGAAATGTCGACACATAAAAGCAATCACTTTGAGCAATATGCCTTTGGTAAAAAGGGGACATTCGTAAAGAATGATTTTGCTATTATTCCCGGCATAGAAGGGCCGCGAACTGCCCATAGAGGTCATGCTATTGCATTGAATGTTAAAGAAACGTTTAAGCAAGAAGATAGCTTTTTTCTTTACAACAAACACTTTAACTATTATCAACAGCAAGGTGCTTTAATTGGTTATGCTCATGTCGGCTCTAAAGAGTTTAATGCCTCCTGGGGCTTGGCTTTAGATATGCCCTTTGGTTTGATCGATTTTGTAGAAATAATGCAAAACCAAAGGCTTAGAGCTGAATTTTGGTATGACTTTTTGAATTTGGGTTTTAAATTATCACCGGCAGCAGGCTCTGATTATCCCTATTTTGAACAACCCGGTGCGGTTAGAAGTTATGTTAAAATGCCAGTTACCAAGGGTGTTGATAACAAGAATTTTAATACCGATGATTGGTATAAGTATTTGCAAAAAGGTAATACTTTTGTTTCCAATGCGCCCTTGATTGAATTGCAAGTAGATGGGCAAGCTATTGGCACTACTATCACATTAAAACCTGAACATCGACTCAAGATAACAGCTAATGCCAGTATTAATAGCGATTATGATAGGCTGAAGGAGCTAGAGTTAGTGCATTGTGGCGAAGTGATTAAGCAAATAAAGGCTCCTGCGCATGGCGTTTCACAGTTGAGTTTTGAGCACGAAGTAACAACTAAGAGTAGTGGCTGGTTGGCACTTCGAGCAAAAGGTGAAAATTATGCTATTGCTCATACAGGCGCTATTTATTTAGCAGATGAGCATGGTAGTAGCGTATGTAAAAAGCAAGCGCCTGCTGTTATTAAATCAATGTTAGCGCGTCTAGATGCTTTAGAAAACACTCAACTGAACATTAATAAAGAGCTAGAATATTGGGAAGCTACGGGCCTTGATAAAGCATTTAATCAACAACAACCGCTGTTAAATAAACAAATAGCTGAAGCGCGGGCTTATTATCTTGCCTTGAAAATGCGTTTTTAAGCACTAGGTTAGAGCGTTTTAGTCATAGTTGACGCTTTATATTCTGCGTGCATAAATGCCCAAACGGATATGATCCCAACGGCAGAAATCAATATTAGCATATTCATAAAGCTAGACCAGCCACCCGCGCTGTCTGCAAGTCTTCCCCCAATGAAAGCAAATATTGCACTGGCCGCAAAGCCGAAGGCATCAATTAAACACACCAAAGTCGCACTATGGGGGCCGCCGTATTCAATAGAGAATATTGACATGGGTAAGTAATAGGCTGGGGAAATTGAAAAAGCGAACAAAAATATTGCGCTCAGCACCACCAAATAGTTGAATTCATCACTCAAATTAAACAAAGGTAAATACTGCAAGGTAAGCACGCTCAATAAACTAAGAATCAGCGCTAAGGTCAATACTGTCCTGATCCCCCGCTTTGAAAAACGGTCGTAAAATGCGATTGAAGCCAAAAGTCCGGTCAGAGAGCCAGCGGGAAAAACGGTTGAGGCTATTGCTGCTTCTGAGGGGGTAAGTTGGTAACTTTCCATAAGATAAATCGCAACAAAGTCCAAAAAAGGCCATCATACAAGTAAGCACCATCAACATGATCACCACTAGCCAAAATCTAGGGCTTTTTGCAAATGCCACCAGTCCAGCTATCGTACCGATACCCCGTAGGGGGTGATTGTATTTGTTATTTAACGCCTGCTTTGATGCCATAGCCAGCTCAAAATTATCGGCATTGTTTCCATCCTCTTTGAAAAAGTCAGGGTCTTCGGGTTTTTCTTTCAAGTAAAAATAGCAGCCAACAAAAATGACCAGCGCAAAAGCCGCAGCGATGAACGCTACCGTTCGCCAGTGCATGAAGCTCAGCAGCCAACCGAAGAACAGGGTAGCTAACACCACGCTAAGCCTCGAACTGGTAGCGAGAATGCTCCACACTCGTCCATAATGTTGAGGGTGATACCATTCCCCGACCAGTTTAGTCATACCAGGCCAGCCCGAAGATTTGGTGCAATAAAGCAAAAATGAAAAACCAGTAAAGGCCATCACATTGGGTGAAAGTCCAAATGCGATGATAAACACCGCGGTAAGAAAAATACCGATTAAAAAAGTAAAACGTCCGCCAATCTTATCGGCCAGGGGTCCCCAAATCAGTTTCCCAACCAGCGCACCTAAGGTGCCATAAGCTGCAAAGTCACCAATGTTTGTTTTGGTTAAGCCCAAGGCCTCATCTACCAGCAAGGCAGGGCTGAGAATAGTGATCATTTGACGACAAATCATCATGGCGGCATAACCCAGATACATGGAAATGATAATATTTATTTGCTGCGAGGATCGGTTAGACATAATTTCTCTCTGAACAGTCGTCAGTATAGCCGTTGGCTGCTTCTATAAAACGATGACGCTATTAGCGTTAATTGTTATGCTTTAGCTGACACTAACTTAACTTTTATTTTAACTAGGCTGAGCCACTGTTAATGACCTGCGTTTAATTTTTTTGCCCCGTGCGGACAAATTTCCCCAATGCTTGCTCATACTCAGGTTGGCTCATAAAAAGGCTGTTATTGTGACCGCCTCTCATTTTGACAAAATATTTTGGCTCATTGGCTGCTTTAAATATCTTCTCTCCCAAGTGAAAGGGAATAACCTCATCATTGGGGCTGTGCAATACCAATACAGGCGACTTCACCTGTTTAACATTGGTCAGTGTGTTAAAATCATAACGTAAAAAAATTAGGGGTGATAGCAGCGGGAAAATTGCATTAGCGACATCTCTTGCTGAACTAAATGAAGACTCAATTATTAAGGCACTAGGTTGAACTTGCGCTGCTAATTGCGCTGCTACTACACCGCCTAGTGAGCGACCAAAAACAATAATATCTTTTGATTCAAGATTTCGTTCATCCGTGAGATAACGCCAAGCAGCTTGCGCATCGTTATAAATTCCCTGTTCACTTGTGCTGCCTTGGCTTTTACCAAAACTACGGTAGTCGATAATAAAAACATTCAAACCAAGGCGATGAAAAATTTCTATAGAACTACCACGGTGAGAAATATTGCCGGCATTACCATGAAAAAATAGCAAGGTTTGCTTTATTTCATGCTGAGATTCGTTAACGCTACTTGTGGGTGTTACCACTTGCTGATGTGGAATATACCAAGCATGTAATCGAACGCCATCTTCAGTATGCAAATAAACATCTTCATAGACTAGCCCCCATTCTGTTGGGGTTTGCTCATGTGTCGCATAAGGGGAAAAAGTCATTGATGGCTGCTGTAGGTACATTAAACCATTCAATAAAACTAGGCCTAAGAATAACAACATAAGCTTGCTGAACACTTGGTTAATTAGTCGATTGTTCATACCATTCAATCCAAAAGCTAAGGGTTTTCTTGTATTATCTTACCAAATTCGCGCACTTGATACATGAGGTTTTGCACACTCATGGCTCGAGCTGGAGTGATTGGTAGCCCAGCACTATGTAGTGCCTTAGCTACCCATACATTACAAGTATTGAACAAATGATAACGTTCTTTGGATGGATAAAAATGGCTGTTTCCGTAAAGCCCCACTCCCAGTGATTTAACTTGAGCCGTTTCATTCAAAGCGAAGCTTGTTGCAATAGTACGGCTAAGCTGCGTAAAACTGCTTGTCGTTAATGTTATACTAATGATCTCACTGTTAGGAAAATAGCTAGCGACGGCATCATCAAAACCGACCAGATGCAAAATACTATCAGTAGGTAACAGTGCTGCCTTCAGAATGAGCCCTAGGTGGGGATCTGCGCTTTGGTAGAAGCTGCTGTCTCCCCAGCCTATTTCCAAATATTGTGCCTTTGGAAAATTCTCGATTGCTGGCCAATCACTGTCTAGCATATCTGACTGGTGCAGCACTATGCCAGCATGCCAACCATGGTTCACCAGATAAATGGTTTTGTGTGACTGGTTTTCATCCCATACCTTAGTAGCCACCACTTTTACTGCACAGGCGCTACAGAACACTGTGGCGACTAGTAACAACATTTGACGATATTTTTTTCCTGTGATGTTACGCTTACCTAGTAACAAGATGTTATTCCAACGCATTGGCTTATTCCTATTTAACCCCTATAACCACATTATTTAACGTGTCTATGAACGTTAAATGTCGCAGCAGGAAAATGTACGCCCTGTATTGTATAAGAATAGCAGACGTGTAGCGTAGCCTTACTAATGTACACCATGCATTTTTACAAACTTAGCTAATAGTGACTTTTCGCTTTCAACATGATTAGGGTCTGGTTTTACGCAATCAATTGGGCAAACGCTGACACAGGTAGGGTTGTCATAATGGCCAATACACTCAGTACATTTGTCGGCATCAATTTCATAGATGTGTTCGCCAAGCGTAATGGCTTCGTTAGGGCATTCAGGGTCACACATATCACAGTTTATGCAGCTGTCTTCAATAAATAACGCCATGATTTTTTGGCCTATTTATCCGCTTGGTTTTGTGCAAAAGGGTGACGAGTTGTGCCACCATCAGTTAAATAACGCATAATAATGCCAAATGCTAAATTAAAATCAGTATCAAGTTCAATTTCAACTTGATGACCAGAGCCTTTGGCATCAATAATATCTTTGCCTGTTTTACTGTGGATCATTTTAGTCAAGGTAAAACTCACGTTGCCATTTGGGGTCATTAACTCTAATTGATCACCAACAAGAAATTTGTTTTTTACTTCAACTTCAATGAGGCCCGACTTGTCATTTCTTCCTAATACTTCGCCAACAAATTGTTGGGTATCACTTTTTGAATAACCGTAATCATAGTTTTGTGTATCTGACGGACGATGACGTTTTAAAAAGCCCTCGGTATAACCTCGGTGTGCTAAATGTTCTAGGTCAGTATTTAACTGAGGGTTAAAAGCTTTAGCAGATATTGCATCATTAATGGCTTGATTATAGACTTGGGCGGTGCGCGCACAGTAGTAAAAAGATTTAGTTCTACCCTCAATTTTTAGTGAATGCACACCCATTTTTACTAACCGCTCAACATGCTCTACAGCACGTAAGTCTTTAGAATTCATGATGTAAGTGCCATGTTCGTCTTCAAAGGCAGGCATATATTCACCCGGTCGACCTTGTTCTTGCAATAAAATAACATCGTCTATCGGCTTATTACTAGGTAAAGAGTAGGGGGCAGCACTTTCTGGGGTAATAATATTTGTATCGGGTGTGTATATTTCCGGTGCTGAATGGGCAGAATTAACCGCAATAATATCACCGGTTTCAGTCTCAACTGCTTCATGAATATCGTATTTCCAACGACATGAATTAGTACAAGTGCCTTGGTTTGGGTCACGTTTATTAATATAACCAGACAATAAGCAACGACCCGAATAAGCCATACATAAAGCGCCATGAACAAATACTTCAAGCTCCATTTCAGGGCAGTGCATACGAATATCTTCAATTTCATCAAGGGAGAGTTCCCGTGATAAAATAACCCGCTCAATGCCTTGTTGCTGCCAAAACTTAACCGTTGCCCAGTTTACCGCATTAGCTTGCACGGATAAGTGAATAGACACCTCTGGAAATCGTTCACGTACCATCATGATTAGGCCGGGGTCAGACAGAATTAACGCGTCTGGTTTCATCGCAATAACGGGGGTTATGTCTTTTAAAAACGTTTTCAACTTACCATTATGCGGCGCAATGTTATTAACTAAATAGAATTTTTTTCCTAAAGCATGGGCTTCATCTATACCTATTTTAATGTTTTCTAAGGAGAACTCATTATTACGCACGCGAAGTGAGTAACGTGGCTGGCCGGCATATACAGCATCGGCACCATAAGCAAAAGCGTAGCGCATGTTTTTAAGGCTACCCGCAGGAGAAAGTAATTCAGGTTTTAACATACAATTTATCTATTTAATCGTTTTTTAATGAACAAAGGCTATAATTTGGCGCATATTATAAGAAAAACCGTAACTAGGGGCAATCTAAACAAGTGATAAAAAAATCTTAAGAGGGTGAATAATCGTTAGAAAATTTTTATTTGTATACAATATTGAAAAACATTAAAAAAAGCCTTGGCGTTAACAAAAATTGTGCTATTTTTAGTGTATAGGAATAAAAACAAAGGGGAATTTTATGGCAACCGAAAATGCCTTGTATACAATTTTAATGGAAAAAATTAAGCAAGATACTTTAGTGCTACCCACTTTGCCAGAAGTCGCACTTAAAGTACGGCAAGCAGCTGACGATCCGGAAATTAATTTAGGCTACATGGGCGATATTATAGGACAAGATCCTGCGCTTTCTTTAGGTATGATCAAAGTCGCTAATAGTGCTTTGTTAGGTCGCAGTGTTAAGGTTGAAACCGTCTCTCAAGCAGTTACTCGTATTGGTTTACGTCAAATTAAAAGCATTGCTACCGCGATGGCGTTAGAGCAAGTATTTGTTTCTGAGAATGATGTTGTTGCCATGTACATGAAAAAGTCATGGAAAAAAACTATCGACATCGCCTCGGTGGCGATTAGCTTGATGAGCTTATATCTTGAAAAACATAAACATACCACGCTAACCTTAGACACTATTACGCTCGCCGCGTTAGTACATAATATTGGTGTGCTGCCTATTTTAACTGAAGCGGAGCAGCACCCTGATATTTTTGCTAATCCTACTTTTTTACAACAAGCTATCATTAAGTTATCGGGAAAAATTGGTGGTACCATCACTCGTGAATGGGGTTTCTCAGACGAATTAACTTTATTGGCGGAAAGTTGGAGCGACTTAACCATTTTACCTAAAGAAATTCACTATTTAGATTTTATTCGCGCAGGGGCAATTTATCATAATATCTTTAAGAATGTATCTACCCAAGAAGTGCTCTTAAATAGTTATGTCAAGAAAGATATTTTGCCTGATGTAGACTTTATGAACTCTGACGATTTTAAAACTAGATGCGCAGATGTTAAGTCGATGTTTAGTTAATTTTGGTTAATTAGCGTAATGATAAAAAAGCAGCTTTTTAGCTGTTTTTTTGCTTTTAAATGATGATGAACAATACATTGTTTACCTGCAGCCAAAGCGTCACATTTGGCTGCACTGTTTTGGGTATTGGTTTTTCTTCAATAGGCAGTAATACGGTGTTTCTATCGTTAGGTGAAAGCTTTTAAGCTTTCCAACAGCTTATTATTTTTTTAAAATCTGCCCTAAATGAAATTAATGAAAAATGGAATGTAAATAATGTCGTTGTTAGCTAAAAATGAATTTGGGCAAGTTAATCAAGTTGAATTATCGCAAGGTTTGTTTGCGTTAGTTATTGAGCATTCAAAGGCGAAAGCAACCATTAGCTTATATGGTGGTCAAGTGCTTAGTTGGCAACCACAAGGGCAGCAAGAAGTTTTTTGGTTATCAAACGATGCCAATTATAAGCAAGGTAAAGCGATACGCGGCGGCATTCCGTTGTGCTGGCCATGGTTTGGTGCTCACCCAAATGATAATGAAAATAAAGCGGGTAATCATGGTTTTGCCCGTGAACAATTATGGCAATGTGAAAAAATCAACATTAATGAACAAGGTATTGAAATTTGTTTAGTTTGGCAAGGCGAAAACATGAATGCTTTATGGCCATTTGCCTGTCAATTAACGCAAGTATTGTTTTTTGGTCAGTCATTTAAACAAACACTAATAATGCAAAATTTAAGTGGTAATGATGCGTATTATACCGGCGCTTTGCATAGTTACTTTTCGGTGAGCTCACCTAAAAATATCAAGGTAGCGGCATTAGAACTCGCTAGTTTTGATGATAAATTGACCGGCCAGTTGTGTTCACCACAAGTACTGGAAAATGGTGTTGGTCCTATCGATCGCATCTATCATACTGATCATGTGATGACTATTATTGATAGCCAGTGGCAGAGAGTTATTGAGCTTCAAACAAAAAACACTCAACAGTGGGTTTTTTGGAATCCGGGTGTAAATTTAGCAAACAATATGGCTGATATTCATCACGGTGGTGAGCAAGAATTTGTCTGTTTAGAGGCGGCGAATACGCAAAAGCAATTACTTGCTGCGGGCTCCACCGAAACAATAGAGCAGCAAATATCGGTTTTCAGTGATAAAAGTTAAATGTGATTTATTCTAAGTGCACAACTACTTGATTTCGGCCATTGCTTTTAGCGTTATAAAGCGCCTGATCGGCTTTTCGTAATATATCTTCTAGTGCAACGCCGGCTAAACTACTGTTACTAACACCAAAACTAACGGTGATATTGAATTTTTTACTGGTCGATGATGAGGTAAATGGAATGTTAGCAATATTTTGTCTTATTCTGTCGACAATTTCTTGTGCTTGTTGTGCGGTGGTATCAGGCAAAATAAAAATAAATTCCTCACCGCCCCAACGACCAACCAAATCGATACTTCTCAAGTTTTCACTGAGTTTGTCAGCGATAACTTTTAATACGTCATCACCAAATAAATGGCCATAAGTATCATTGATGTTTTTAAAGTTGTCGATGTCAGCAAGAACCACACTCACATGATCATAGTTATTACTTAACTGGGCATATTTCCAATGAATAAAACTTCTGTTCGGTAATTGAGTTAAAAAGTCTTTTTCTGAATCTTTAACTAAGTCACTTCTAAAGTTACTGATAACTATAGTAAACATGTAATATAGTGCGAATGATACTAATAAAAATATCATCAACTTTTGGATAAATAATTGCCAATAGGCCGTTAGCTGAGTAACTGGCTTCGCAACAATAAATACCCGCCAGTTCAATTCTATTATCGGGATTTGAGAAATGATTAAATTATCAGTAGAAAAGTTGAAAATAGAATCATCGTCATTACTTGTATTAACACCAGCGTTATTGTTTTTTTTTGCTTTTTGATAATTGCGGTACCACTCAAGCTCATTAATATTGGTTAAAAAATCTCGGCGATGATGATATGTGGTTTTCATTAACTGGCTAGAGCTAAGGGTGACTTGGTTTTTATCATCGACGAAATATACTTCAAAGCCAAAGTTTTTTTCGAATGCTTTGAATTGTTTGGAAAAATGGTCTAAATCTACGGCTAGGCCAATAAAACCAAGAAACTCCTGTTGCTTGTTAAACATTTTCACATCAAAGAATAAGTGTGGATTTTCAGCATCACCAAAATCTGTGAATTTAGTTTGGTCTATTGCTTTTAAGCGATGGTACCACTCGGCATTTTCATTACGTAAATCAGTAATTTTATTGGTGGAGTCAATTAACAACTGATGTTTCTCTAACGCGATAAATGACAAAGTATTAAATTTATTGGCAACGCTGGTGATGTAGTTAAAAACAACGGCTTCGTCTATTTTTTCTTGTTGAATATAGTCAAGTAAAAAAGGATCACTAGCCATATATTGTGAAACGGTTATTGGTCTGATTATTTCACTGGTTATTAGTGAAAACAACGGCAACATGGCTTCTTGTTGTTTTTGGGTACTACGAACAAAAATTTCTTTAAAGGTGAAAAAAGACGTCGCTATTATGACAATAATAGTGATGATAAAAACGGTATTGATGTAACGATCAAACTTTTTTATAAACTTCATTACTACTACTTCGCTATAATTTCGTTATAAGATAAGTAGATATCCAGCGTGAGTTTAAATTCCTTTTTAACAGGTGTAACTTAACTGTACGATTCAAATGGCATATGCGCAACTATAGGAGCTAAAAAAGTACTAATTAATACGTATATTTTTTGTTAATATCGTCTGAGTAAAAGGAATTTTTAAATAAAAGCCACGAGGTAAAGTCATAAAGGGTTTGCCATGGCGATCAAAAGCTTGAGTTTTGGCCTTACTATTCGCTGCTTTAGGTCTAAGTTGTAAAACCTGACCATGTTTGCCATGAATTTTTTCCACTTCGCCAAGTACAATCATATCGGTTAGCTCTTGCCAGTCCATCGCTAATAGTTGCTCTTCTTCTGCAGAGGGCGACCAAATAAAAGCACAGCCAATTCTACGTTGTGCTAGTGGAATTTTTTTGTCACTGGGTGTATCGCAAATAACGGGTACCCATAAAACTTTAGAGAGCTTTTTACGCAGCCAACAATTTTGCCAGTTAATACCAACTAAACCGGTTAAGGGGGCCACACAAACAAAAGTGGTTTCAAGCGGTTTGCCCATGCTATTAATGGGCAGCGTTTTCAGTTCTATGCCTAAGTGGGGAAAATCGGGTTCTGGTCTTGAGCTAGCGCTAGCGCCTAATACTTGCTCAAGTAATAATCCTACCCAACCTTTATTTCGTTTCAGATCGTCAGGCACTTGTACGCTAGCATTTAAAGCTATTTCTCCTAAAGTCAAACCAGCTAAAGCTTGAACTCTACGGATAAGTTCCGCTTCTGAGCTAGGAATATTAATTTGCGTTGAAAAAGCGATGTTTTTAGCCTGTTAATTGAAAAAATCACACCATTATCAAGGGCAAGTTAATTGCAAGCAAGTGAAATTATCATTTGCTCAGTAGCGGTTATTATGGTTGAATTGGGGCAAGTGTTTTTTAGTTTGTCAGGAGTTCCTGTGATCGATGCCGAAGGCTACCGAGCCAACGTCGGCATAGTAATAATTAATGGCAGGGGACAAGTGTTTTGGGCAAGACGGTTTGGGCAACATTCATGGCAATATCCGCAAGGTGGTGTTGATGAAGGGGAAACTGCCGAGCAAACCATGTTTCGAGAGTTACATGAAGAAGTTGGTTTAAAACCTGAACATGTGAAAATTGTTGCTTCAACCAAACATTGGCTAAAGTACAAATTACCAAAACGTTATATACGGCACAACAGCAAACCTGTGTGTATTGGACAAAAACAGAAGTGGTTTTTATTACAATTAACTGCACCTGAATCATCGGTTGATTTACTTAACAGCTCTCATCCTGAATTTGATGATTGGCGTTGGGTAAATTACTGGTATCCAGTACGACAAGTTGTGTCATTTAAGCGTGATGTTTACCGTAAGGTCATGACAGAGTTTGCTTCACACGCATTAGCTTTTTCATATGAAAAACGCCCTGATAGGCGACCGAATCGGCGTAAACGTCAGGCTTAATTATTACTATGAGTTACTTTGTAAAGAAATTAAAATAGCCTACTTTATGTGGGCTTTTTTATTCATAACTGCAGAAAAAGGAAACCATGTTAACCACGCTACGCCGTATTGTTCTTGAATTTAGTCAAGACACACAATTGCAAAGTGCCTTAGAGCGCATGGTTAGTCAAATCAAAAATTCATTAAAAACAGACTGTTGCTCTGTTTATCTCGCTGACTATTCACAACAACATTTTTTACTAATGGCCTCAGATGGTTTAGCCCAAGACTCTTTTGGACAAACTACTATCGGTTTCTCTGAAGGTTTAGTTGGTTTGGTTGGTCAACGGGAAGAGCCATTAAATATTGCTAACGCCCGAAGCCATCAGCATTACATTCATGCGCCGGAAGTTGAAGAAGATGATTTTAATGCTTTTTTGGGCACGCCTATTATTCATCAGCGTAAGGTATTGGGTATTCTCTCTATTCAGCAAAAGCAGGCGAGAAATTTTAACGAAAATGAAGAAGCTTTTTTAGTTACCTTAGCGGCGCAACTTGCCAGTGCTTTAGCAAATGCTGAAGTGAAAAATTTATTTAGCCAAGCAGAAGAGAAAAATTTAGGCGTAAAACAGTTGTTAGGCATTGCGGGAGCTCCTGGTATTGCCTTGAGTCAAATTGTGGTTTTTCAGCCAAAAGCTGATCTATCAACATTGGCACTGCAAAAGGTAAATTCAGCTCAGAAAAATGAACAAATCCAGCGTTTCGAACAAGCCCTGAGTAAGACCATGGCTGACTTTAAACAATTAAGTCATAAGCTTAGTGATATGGTTTCAGAGGATAGCTTGGCTATTTTTGATGTTTATATTCAGTTACTTGAGCAAGCTGAAATACGTCAAGAAATATCGACAAAAATAGGTCAGGGTTGGCAAGCAGAAAGTGCCCTTAAGCTGGTCATCGAACATTATGTTCTTCAGTTTGAAGCCATTGACGATAGTTACTTAAAGGAGCGTGCTAGTGATATTCGTGATTTAGGAAACCGATTATTATTGAATTTACAGCAACAACAAACTCAGCAGTTAAGTCTTCCTAAAGAATTCATTTTACTGGCGGAAGATGTTACCGCCGCGTTGCTGGCTGAATATCAGCACAAAGGTTTAAAGGCCATTGTTTCTTTATCTGGTTCGGCTAACTCCCATGCCGCTATTTTAGCTCATGCGCTTGAGGTGCCGGCAATTATGGGGGTGGCTAAATTTCCGGTTGCGCAACTTCATCAGCAACAAGCGATTGTTGATGGTTATAGCGGCGAACTTTTGGTTAATCCTGACGAAGCACTAAAACGGGAGTATCAACATTTAATTGCTCAAGAACGTGAGTTAACCCATAAAATTCAGCAAAAACTGCATTTGCCTACTATTACTCAAGATGGTCGAGCGATAGAATTACAACTTAATGCCGGTTTATCTGTTGGTTTTGAACGGCCTGAAAATATAGGGGCTTTAGGTATTGGTTTATATAGGACAGAAATTCCCTTTATGAACCGTCATTGTTTTCCCTCTGAGTTTGAGCAAACTACCCTATATGAACAAATATTAGCGGGTTTTCCTCAACAACCTGTTACCATGCGGACTTTGGATGTAGGTGGTGATAAATCTTTACCTTACTTTCCTATTATCGAAGACAACCCCTTTTTAGGTTGGCGTGGTATTCGAATAACCCTCGACCATCCGGAAATATTTTTAGTACAGGTTCGTGCCATGATGCGAGCGAACCAGCACCATAAAAATTTGGAAATTATGTTACCCATGATTTCTAATGTGAGTGAAGTAGACGAAGCTATTCGTTTGATAAATCAAGCTTACTTTGAGGTAAAAGCAGAACTAAATGCTGAAAAAAAATTATCGTCAGGAGATGTTAACCGCCGTGATGAAAATAAGCTCACCCGCCCTAAAGTAGGTATCATGCTAGAAGTGCCGGCAGTTATTTTTCAGCTAGAAGAGTTAGCTCAACGGGTAGACTTTTTTTCTGTTGGCAGTAATGACTTAACGCAATATTTATTAGCGGTTGATAGAAACAATGCCCAAGTGGCTAGTTTACATGATGCATACCACCCTGCAGTGCTAAGAGCACTAAACACTATTGCCGAGCAGTCGGCTAAATATTTAGTACCATTAAGCCTGTGTGGAGAATTAGCAGGTGAGCCAGCCGGTGCTTTATTATTATTGGCAATGGGCTTTGATAAACTCAGCATGAATGGACATAATATAGCGCGAATTAAATGGGTTATTCGCCATGTTGATTTTACTAGGGCAAAAGTTATTTTGTCGCATACCTTAAAACTTACCACCGCCAAACAAGTGCATAGTTACCTAAACGAACAGCTTGATCAATTAGGTTTGGGCGGTTTTATTCGCGCTGGAATGTAAATGTTATTTATTTTTATTAGCTGTGTACTGCTTGGCGCCTTAGTTGGTTTTTTAGCCGGTTTGTTGGGCATTGGCGGAGGGTTAATTGTTGTACCTGCCCTCGTTTATTTATTACCGCAATTAGGTGTTGGTAACGAGCTGTTAGGTAATGATGTGATAATGCCTATGGCGTTGGCAACTTCGCTTGCTGCTATTGTAATGACCTCGTCAAGTGCGGCACTTGCTCACCATAAAAACAATAATATTCCTTGGCATATGACCAAACCATTAATGTTTATTGTGGCTGTTGGGGCGCTGTTAGGGGCTTTTATTGCTGATCACTTATCGGCTCAAGCGTTAACTAACTTTTTTGCTGTTGCGGTAATTTTGCTCGCTTCGTATATGCTCGCCTCTATTCGCTCGCAGCGCTCAAGAGCAATGCCATCTAACATCATGTTACAATTCATTAGTTTAATAACCGGAGTTATTGCTAGTTTAATGGGCATGGCCGGCGGCGCTATTTTAGTGCCAGTATTAACTTATTTTGGTGTGCCGTTAAGGCACTGTATTGGCATTGCTACCGCTTGTGGCGTTATGGTGGCGCTGTTTGGTTCGTTAGGTTATATCATTGCTGGGTTTGATAATGCATTATTACCTGCGTGGAGTTTGGGTTATGTTTATCTGCCTGCTTTGCTAGGAATAGCATTAACATCTTCCTTGTTTGCGCCTGTCGGTGTAAAATTTGCGGCTAAATTACCAGTACAAACCTTAAAGAAATTCTTTGCCGTATTTCTTATTTTAGTCGCAATAAAAATGATATTAACTTAACTTTTCGCTTGGTAATATTAACGAGCAAAGCTTTACTTTTTTAATTTAAGTTTGGATAAAAAATGACAGAACAATTTTTACAATTTCCCGTAATAGACCCAATAATATTCAGTATCGGTCCCGTCGCATTACGCTGGTATGGCATGATGTACTTAATTGGTTTTTTAGGTGCGATGTTTATTGCTAATAAAGCAGCGGATAAAAGTGGCGGTGAATGGACGCGCGATCAAGTCAGCGATTTATTATTTTATGGCTTTCTTGGCGTGATATTGGGTGGTCGTGTTGGTTATGTGCTCTTTTATCAATGGGAATACTTTCTTGCAGACCCATTATATCTTTTTCAAATTTGGGAAGGTGGCATGTCATTTCATGGCGGCTTGCTTGGCGTTATTCTTGCGGTTTATCTTTTCTCTCGAAAAACCAATAAATCTTTTTTAAGAGTGGGCGATTTTGTTGCGCCGCTGGTACCTCTTGGTTTAGGTATGGGGCGATTAGGTAACTTTATGAATGCTGAGCTGTGGGGACGACAAACGGACGTGCCTTGGGCAATGGTATTTCCAACCGACGCATTACAAGTGCCGCGCCATCCGTCACAATTATATGAGTTTTTTCTTGAAGGCGTGGTGTTGTTTATTATTTTATACTTTGTCACTCGCAAGCCTAGAAGCCTTGGTTTAGCCTCGGGCACCTTTTTAATTGGTTATGGTGTATTTAGATCAATAGTCGAGTTTTATCGGGAGCCTGATGCGCATTTGGGTTTATATTTCTCTTTAATCTCACAAGGGCAAGTATTAAGTATTCCCATGATCTTAGTGGGCATGTTAGTGATTTATTTAGGGTATTTAAGCCAAGAAAAATCAGCTATTAGTGCAAATAAAGGTAACGTTAAAAAGGTCGATGATCACGTTAAAGCGGGCACTAAAAGAAAAGTTAAAGGAAAATCATAATGCGTGCTTATTTAGATTTATGTCAACGCATTGTTGACCAAGGGTATTGGGTCAACAATAGTCGTACCGGTAAACGTTGCTTAACCGTAATTAATGCTGATTTAGAATATAATGTCGCGAACAATGAATTTCCGATGATTACCACGCGTAAGAGCTTTTTTAAATCAGCTATTGCCGAATTTATTGGTTATATTCGTGGTTATGATAATGCTGCTGATTTTCGAAAATTAGGTACCAAAACTTGGGATGCTAACGCCAATCTAAATGATGTTTGGTTAAATAGTGCTCACCGTAAGGGTGAAGACGACATGGGGCGTGTGTACGGTATTCAAGGTAGAACGTGGGCTAAACCTGATGGCGGCACTATTGATCAGTTACAAAAAATAGTTGATAACCTAAGTCAAGGCATCGACGATCGTGCTGAAATTATGACCTTTTATAATCCCGGTGAATTTCATCTGGGTTGTTTAAGACCTTGCATGCATACTCATAATTTTTCTATTTTAGATGGCACCCTTTATTTAACTAGCTTTCAACGTTCTTGTGATGTGCCTTTAGGTTTAAATTTTAATCAAGTTCAAGTGTTTTTCTTTTTAGCGATCATGGCGCAAATTACAGGCTTAAAGCCGGGTATTGCTTATCACAAAATTGTTAACGCCCATATTTATGAAGATCAACTAGCGTTGATGAAAGATGTGCAACTGAAACGCGAACCGTTACCGTCACCCAAATTAATCATTAACCCTGATATTAAGTCTTTAAAAGACTTAGAAACGTGGGTCACTATGGATGACTTTAGCGTGGAAGGTTACCAGTGCCATGAGGCGATAAAATATCCATTTGCAGTGTAAATTTAGTTCTTAATCACTAAAAAATCGTGTGCATCAACGTTATGACGGAATTTAGGGAAAGTTTATGATGAAGCTTGGTAAAAGTTATGATTTAAATTTGGCAAGCCGCCAATATCGTACGACGATAATTTGGGAAACTAGCCTGAATATTGCCAAATCGTTCGATGAATAATTTGGCAAAATGTACGATGCTAATTTGGTCGGCTACAGTTGGGGCTGGTATTGGTTGAAATCAAACAAATGAGAATAACTATCAAGTGTCACCGACCCCTTTTATTCACCGACCCCTTTTATTCATTATTTATCAACCCGAGATAGACGGCTTACCACCAAAAGGATTTGACGCTAAGCAACATTCACCTGAAATGGTTGTTAAGCGTATCGCGCAAGATGGCGCAAAATGCATTAAAGTTTATACCGAAGATGGCTTTGATCTGGCATCTGATTGGCCAACGATTAGTAGCGAGATTTTAAAACGTGTTCGCGCCGCCGCAACTAAGCATGGTTTAAAAATGATGGCGCACGCTAATGCGGTAGATATGCAACGCATGGCAGTTGATGCCGACGCTGATATATTAGCGCATGGCATGTGGAATTGGCTAAACCTAGAGAGTGAATCAGGTTTACCACTAGAAATTAAACAACTTGGGGATGAAATTCTCAAGAAAAAAATGGTTTATCAACCGACATTAAACGTGATGCGTGGTCTGCGTGATCTCACTATTGCAGATCATTTGAGCCATCCTGATTATAAAAATGTTATTTCAGCTGACGCCTTTGACTGGTATCGCAGTGATAATGGTCAATGGTTTAGCAAAGTTTTAACTCAAGGTTGGGGTAATCGAACCTTAGCTCAAATTCAACAACAATTGGGCAAAATATTAAATAAAGGTGAGCGCGTTTTACAATACCTGTATAAAAAAGGTCACCCTATGGTATTAGCTACCGATACACCACCTGCACCTACCTATGCTTCACAACCGGGTGTTTCAGCAAATTGGGAAATTAAACACCTGTATAAATTGGGGGTAAGCCTACCGCATATATTAGCGGCGGCAACCATTAATAATGCTCAGTCATTTAATATTGACCAAGATTACGGCTCTATTGATATTGGCAAGATTGCTAACCTATTATTACTCGACTCCAACCCACTGAGCACCATAACGGCTTATGATGAGATTAATACCGTGATTTTGCATGGTGTTAGCCATAAACGTGCCATATTTAAAATTAGGTAAACTGTTTTACGAAAACCAAAAGCCCTAACATAGGTAGGGCTTTTTCAATTTATAGGAAGTTATGTCTGTGGCAATAACTGAAAAGTAAAAAAGCCTAGAAATAAAATATGGATAAATCATAAAATAGGACATGAATTACGATTAACTTCAATCCCGTGGTTTATTTATAAACCTGGTAGTTTTTCTCACTATTATTACTAAAACTCAATATAAGCAATAGTTGAATAAATAAACTAGTCAATACCTCAACATATACTTCATTTAAATCATAAGTTTTAATTAGACATATGCCGATGATAAAACAGCTATATAACGTAATAAATAATATAGCTGCTCGACATTTGGCGGCAATAATATCAATGCGGTCTTCACTGCTAATAAAGTTGTCTTTTTTCTTGCCATACAAACTATTAAGCGCAAGCCATACTAAGTATGCAACCATTGCAGTGCTTAATAATATCAGCAATAACACATTACTTGACTGTGCTTGCCAAAGTTTCTCGATAAAAATATAGAGACAAAATCCCACTGACAATGAATAACTGATCAGCGCAATAATTAATCGGGATGGTTTAACAAAGTCAGTGATTTTTCTAGTAATAAAACTACTTTTTCGTTTTGTTGACGGAAAGTTTTCTGCCATAAGCTTATTATTGCCTTGGCACCAATAACTTGAGAGGAACCACGGCACTAATTGTATTGCCGCGATAATAATTATTGTTGAAGAAACTAGCTGAATATCGGCATTGTTCAAATAAAAATAAGCCACCACTAAGCCGCTAAACAAAGCGATAACACCATCAAACCTTTGTCTGAATTTTATCCGGCTCAACTCCACTTGGGCAGAAACCACATAAAGATTAGGATAATCGTCAGAAGGATACTTTATCAGCAATCTGGCTCTATTTTTGTGCCATTTATTTGCTAAGTAAATTGAAATAGTAAAAATTTGGCAAATTAAGCTGATGTATACCATTGCAGCCGTTAAATCAGCAGTTAAGTCAGCAGTTAATATAGTCATAATAAAACCTAGTTAGATTGCTTCATCAGTGATGAAAAAGCTATGCGGATCTCAGAGTCGGTTAGGCCAAGTGCTCTCATGTTAACGATTGACTCTTTCATAATATTTAATCCTTTATCATTTAAGTTCACTTGACAGTTTTCTTTGGCATTTTCATGAATAAAGGTTCCTCGGTAACCTCTGGCGACGATGATAGAATCTCGCTCTAACATTTTATATGCCTTGGCAACGGTATTTTGGTTAACCCCTAACTCGTTTGCTAATTGTCTGATCGATGGCAAAGAAACACCTGTGGTCAATACGCCAGACATAACACTCCCTTTTACCTGGTTGATCAGCTGGTGAAATATCGGTGTGTCATCATTTACGTCAATTTCTATTTCCATTTATCGTTTCTTTTACTTGGTATGTTTATCGAGCCCCAGCATTGTAACATCAAAATAAACCGGTGTACTACTTGATCTAATAATACATCTAGAGTATGGTTAAAACAAGCTGTACCACATGAACTACTAGTACAACTAAAAATTCAATTAATTATTATGTAAAAGGTGCTCTATGAAACTATCAAAAAGTAAAAAAATTGTTTTAATTCATTCTCTAATTTGGGCTGGGTTATTACTCGCTTTAGCGTTTTTATTGAAAGGTAATCAGCAAATCAACACGATTCTTATCTTTATGATTGGTGGTTGGTATATATCACACGCCGTCATTATCAAAGCATTGCGAGTTAATGATACTGAAAATTCATCAAAAACATGCTGCTTATAAATTAATCTCGAAAAGGGTGTAACCGATGAATATTAAAAACGTTAAAATAATTCAGCATATAATGAAAGTGATACTGATCCCGTTAGTATTAATGATTAACCCTGTGTATGCAGATGATTTTCCCATAGGCACTTGGCAAGGAGAGATGTCAGTTGGCGGTAATAAGATACCTTTGATCTTCCATATTTCATTAAATAACGATAATCAGCCAAAAGCAGTCATGGATAGTCCAGCACAAGGAGCTAAAGATATTCCAGTAAAAAAAGTAAGCGTTGATGGTAATAAAGTAACTTTAGAGGTTGCTGTTGCCAACGCCACTTTTGAAGGTATGTTAGAAAAGAACTCCACAATGATTAAAGGCAATTGGCAACAATCTGGTCAAACATTTCCGCTAATACTGGTGAAAATGTCCGACGATATAACGGGTCTTTGGCGAGGTAAATTGCAAGGTGCATCAACAGAACTATCAATCGAAATATCAATGAATAGCAAGAATGAAACTATCGCATTTTTGAGTCCTAACGGTGGTATTAGTAAAGTTGTGGTCGCTGCTCTTAAAACTAAACAAGGCCAATTGTCATTTGAAGTACCGGCTGAAGGTGTTAGTTATATGGGTCGTTATAACAAAGAAGCAGGTCACATATCAGGGACTTTTTCACAAGGTGAGCGAGAATTCACACTTAACTTTTTAAAAGTGGTAGGTGAAGAGGCCAAACAAGTTAAATTGAATCGACCTCAGCATCCGGTCAAACCATATAGGTATAATGTAAAAGAAGTAATTTTTCAAAATAAACAAGCCGGTATCGAGTTAGCAGGAACACTCACCACACCTAAAGGTACTGATTCATACCCTGCCGTGGTATTGATTTCGGGCTCAGGACCACAAGATCGCGACCAAACCTTTATGGGTCATAAAACCTTCCTTGTTTTAGCCGATCATCTTACCAAGTCAGGCATTGCTGTTTTACGTTTTGATGACCGAGGCTTTGCTAAGTCGACGGGCGATTTTGCTTCAGCAAGCAGTGTCGACTTTGCTTCGGATGTTAATGCGGCGGTACAATTTTTAAAGCAGCAAGCTAATATTGACAAAACAAACATTGGCTTGATAGGTCATAGTGAAGGTGGATTGATCGCACCAATGGTTGCCAGTCAATCTAAAGACATCGCCTTTATTACTTTGATGGCCGGGCCGGGAATTTCTGGTAATGAAATTGCCATAGCACAAATTAAAACCATTTTGTCAGTCAATGGCTTGAGTGAGCCTGCGGCTGAAGCCGGTAGTAATATTACTCGACAGTTAAATTTGACCGTTAAGCATAATAAACAAGCAAAAAATTTAGCCAGTCAGTTAACAACTACCTACCAGCAAGCATGGTTAGCTTTACCAAAAGATATCCAAGCAGAATTAAAGCAGGTGGGAGGTGGAAAAATTTCTCAAGCTCGAATTAACAGCCTATCATCGCCATGGAGTCGTTATTTTTTAAGCCATCAGCCGAAAGAATATATTGCCAAACTGTTAATTCCCGTGATGGCATTACATGGCAACAAGGATGTACAAATGAGCGCATCAACCAACCTTCAAGCAATTAAACAAGCATTAAAACCGTCAAAGCATAATCTAATTATTGAAATGGCAGGACTTAATCATTTATTTCAAACGGCAAATACCGGTTTCATGTCAGAATACGCAACGTTATCGGAAACAATAGCGCCAGAGGTATTAAAGAAAATCACTCAATGGATCCTTAAAGTTACTGATAAATAACCTGGTAACCAGGGCGGGATTATGCTTTGTTTGATTTTTGACCAAACAAAATTTCCGCTCTGAATTTAGCGTCCCAACAAGCTCGTTGCATTTTACCCGCAACACTATCTTTTAGTGGGTGTGCTTTGATTAAGTTCAGTAGCTTACGTCTTATTGTCGCTAAATTTATCGCTCCATCATCAGCATAAATTTGACTCTCGTCTTCCCTAAATGTGACGTCTAACACCCAATGTTGACTATTTTCTATCGCCCAATGCCCTCTTATATATCCAGCCATATTTTTTACGTCCTCTTTGAGTGACGTTATATAATACGATGTTTCTTTCTCTGTTCTCGTTTTAAGCTCACGTGTACGTATTACTTGCACTACAGCGAAACTATCCTTGAACTTTTCTGTTTCATCAAACCATTTCGTGATGGGTAACAAGCGATATTCGCGCTCATTAATCCGACCGTGATCACCATCTAACTCTTTAAAATAATTATCTTTTAATACCTTTGGAAAATCACGCTCGGCTATATGGAAATACGCTTCAATTTCTTTTAATAACTTGCCTTGATTCTTTTTTACTTGCAGCACATAGTCGCCTTTACCTTGGCGTATCACTGTCGTCGTTTGGGTTTGGCAATGCATCGCATCGGCGGTAATTACCGCATTTTCAATATTCATACTGGCTAGCATTGATTGCATGACAGGTATTTCATTCGTTTTCGTTGCCGTTTCTTTTTGGTAAATAATAAGGCCGTTCTCTACCACCATTGCCGTCATTAATTGCAAAGCATCTATATCACCATGTTTGGATCCGCAAACAACCTTACCATCAAAACTAATATGTTCTTTTGTGTTACTTTCCCGAACAGTATTTGTAAAATTAATAAAGCATGATACGAGGCTATCAGCCTTGAGACCTCTTATAATTCGCCCGATAGAGTGTCTAGTGGGAATGCCGTGGCTAAAATTTCTGTATTCTCTTAACCAGTCAAGTTGAGCCTCTCCAAATATATTAATCGCTTTCCAACCTTTAGCACCACAAAGTACAGCCGCTATTGTTAAGAAAATAATATCGGCTAATTCGTAATCTTTATTTGCGTCTACTCGGTGATCTTCAATACTTTCAATATTTTGAAATAGTGACATGGTAAATAACTTTTGTTGATTTTTGATACTGATCTGATCATCTAGTAGCAATAAAGTTCAAAATTTATTTATTATACCGTGTTATTTCTCTGAAATGCGCGATCCCGCCCTGCCGTTTTCCCTGACGCGGTAGGTAAAAGTGACTACATTGTTGATATTATCTGTTATTCTTGGGGTAACGAGCTGTTAGCAATGAGAGATAACGTTGAGGCAAATCAAAAAGGCGCTTGATTGTAGTATCAATATTCTCCTTTTTTCTAAGCGATTTAAGTAACTTAATAATTATGATACAGACCAAATTCTTGGTTGATCTTAATGTTTTGATCATTAGCCCATTGATAATATTCTTGATCGTCTAACTGACTGGCTGCTGCTTTATCTAATAATACAATAGCATTTTCATGCATTTGCAGTGCAGACGCGGGACACATGGCAGAAAGAGGGCCAGCAACCATATTTTTCACTGCTTGCGCTTTGTTTTCTCCCGTTGCCATCAATAACACATATCTAGCATCTAAAATTGTGGCGATACCCATAGTCATAGCAAGTGTTGGTTGAAACTCATTGTCATCAAATAAACGCGAGTTATCGGTTAATGTTTGCTGAGTTAAGGTTTTTATCCGTGTGCGTGAAGCTAAGCTTGAGGTGGGTTCGTTAAAACCAATATGGCCATTAGCGCCTATGCCTAATATTTGTAAATCAACCCCATTAGCTTGTTTGATTTTTTCTTCATAAGCCAAACCTTGTTCTCTTGGATTTTCGCCTTGAGCACATATGGGCAGATAAGTTTTATTTTTATCAATATCCACATGATCAAACAAGTGTACATTCATAAAGTGACGATAACTTTGAGCATTATTAGCGTCAATGCCTAGGTATTCATCTAAGTTAAAACTGATGACATTTTTAAAACTGAGCTGATCAGTTTGGTGCTTATTAACCAGTTGTTGGTAAAGGCTGATTGGCGTGCTGCCTGTGGCTAGACCTAACACGGGATTTGGCTTTTTATTGATTAATTCGGCTACCCATTCGGCAGCATTGGCGGCAACTTGTTGCGCATCATCAAAAATAATAACTTGCATGATTATTCCTTAGAAAAATTAAACGTTAACACCAAAAAATAATTACCAAGGGAGTTATCCTAAGGTAAAGGTTATTCAAAGGTATCAGAAATCATTGCTTGTTATTTATTTTTAACAGTATCAGCCTGAGGCTATTTTATTGTTGCAATGATATTAATCTAGGTGCGTTTGGTAAGTTTACCACATAAAAAAGCAAGGTAGGGTAAAAACAATGGTTGAATTGTTTTTTTTGATCTAAAAACTACTTTATGAAACTAAATTTAATAGGATAAGTGGTTCAACCAGTTCGTCTGTGTCACACTCAATTCAGTTAAGTTTAATAAGAGTAAATAATATGATCAGTGCCAGAGTAAATTTTAAACTTGAAGACAAAATTGCCTACGTAACTTTAAATCGAGCAGATAAACATAACGGTTTAGACAAACAAATGATTGTCGATTTAGTGCAAGTGGCAAAGCGCATCAGTAAAGATCGTTCAATTCGTTGTGTTATTTTACAAGGTGCGGGTGCTTCATTTTGTGCTGGTTTAGATTTTAATTATGTCGCTAAAAATCCTTCGATGATTGCGAAGTTTTTTTTCAAACTTCCATGGCGAAAAGACAACATGTTTCAGCGAGTAGCTCATGTTTGGCGTGATTTGCCAATGCCAGTTATTGCGGTTGTGCATGGCAATTGTTTTGGTGCAGGTATGCAAATTATTTTGGCCTGTGATTACCGTATTGCCACGCCTGATGCTAATTTATCCATAATGGAAATAAAGTGGGGTTTGATCCCCGACATGAGTGGTATGGTAACGTTATCTCGATTAACTCGTGTTGATATCGCTCAAGAATTAATTATGACAGGCCGTTTTTTTTCGGGTATTCAAGCTAAACAGTATGGTTTAGTTTCAAAAACTAGCGAAACGCCATTAGCTGAGGCACAAAAATTAGCGACAAAAATATGTCAGCAAAGCCCTGATGCCATAGCAGCCACAAAATATCTAGTCAATAAAACATGGAAAAAAGATACCCGAGTGGCACTGTTTTGGGAGCGTATTACGCAACTGCGTTTATTGGGCAGAAAAAATCAACGTATCGCGATGCAAAATGGCTTAGCAAAAAATAAGCAAGCCAAGCCATTTATCGACCGTAGCAGCTTTTAAAATGAATGCTATGTTTTCAATAAATACCTTTCGACAAATTTTCTGATTGGGTGCATAGTAAATGCTATCAATTTACTCTTAAATAAGTACATCCATGAGCAATGAAATGCTAAAAACTACCGAGCAATGGATAGAGCTTATTGCTAATACTGAGTTGCCTGCGATCACCTCTACCGCAAAAATGTTGGATAAATTTTCTAATGATGATAAATCCTCTTTACCAAAACTTAGTAAGGCTATTTTACACGATCAGGCGCTTGCTTCTTGTTTGTTAAAAGTGGCTAATAATATTCAGCATAAAGGAATAACTAAGGTCACTACGGTTTCTCGTGCGAGTGTGGTACTTGGTATTCAGACCGTTAAAAATGTTTGTTTAACGGCAAAGTTAGTTGACAGTTTGTTAGCCAGCAAAAGTTTAGACTTTCGCGTTTATAAAAAACTAATACAATTAATGGCTAATTCATTTTTCGCCGGTATGTTAGCAAAAATGATGGTGCCTAATTATAGTGACGAAACTCAAGAGGAAGTATATTTAGCTGCATTGTTATACGGTATTGGGGAAACCGCTTTTTGGAGTAGTGGTGGTGAATTTGCTGATCAGTTAGTTCAAGCAGTAGATAGTGAAAGTCCAGGGTTTAAAGCGTATTGTGAACAAGAAATAGGCACCACTTTTAACGCGCTAAGTCGAGGTTTAGCAAAGACATGGAATTTGAGTGATTTATTATTGAAAGCGTTAGATCAGCCGGAGAGTCGAACCAACGAAATAAAGACTATTTTTTTTGCTGATAAACTTAGCACTAGCATTGCTCAGCCGGGTGAAAGTGAAACGGACTTTAATAGTTTATTAGACGATATTGCCAAAATAATGCAAATATCAGTCACACAATTGAAAATTCGCATTGAAAAAACTCGTGAACAGGCGACTGAATTACTAAAGTCATACGGCGCTGAAGTATTGATAGATTTAATAAAGGTGCTACCGTTGGCGAGTGACTTTGGGCAAAGTAAGATTTTTGCTCCCCTTAGCCAAATTAGCAAGGAAAAATCTTTACTAACAGCATTCATAAAGCTAACTAGTTTGATGAAATCAAGTCGAGATCTAAATGAATATTTACAATCGGCCTTGGTTGATTCTGTTAACACGTTTGCATTTGACCGTTGCAGTTTTTTAATGATGTCTGATGATAAATCGCAAGTAAAATCACGATTTGTGTTTAATGACAAAGCAGAAGACGACCCCTTGAGAATAGCGATTAATATACGTCAAAGTGATAACGTTATTGGTCGTGTGCTTGACTCTAACATGCCGGCATTAATTAATGATTATACCCATAGGCAATGGCGAGATTTGGTTACTCAAGAATTAGTGGTGTTTATTCAAAATGGCGCACTGGCTGTGATACCGGTAAAAATAGGTAATAAAACTATCGGTGTTGTTTGTGCTCAGTATTTCATTAATGACAATAAGTGGAATAGTAAAAAAATTGCAAGTAAAAATGCTAATAGAAAAATGATTGCAGAAGATGATTTTCAACAGCTATGTGCTTTTATTGAACACCTTAATATGTGTTTGACCATGATCATGATGCGCTAATTACTTTAGTGAGTTATTTCTGTTAGAATTATTTTTTTCTATCTATAGTCAACTTTTTAATGAACTCACCTCTTTCTTTTACCAGTAAATTCACGTTAGATAAAGCGCATTTTAATGAATGTTATAGCGAGTCAACTACCTTAGATTTATCAGCGAAAGCTTTTTTTAAATCGGGTGTTTTGATGATATTTGGCTTGATTATTTTATTATTTACCCCAGTCAATGCTTATGCGGCTTGGTTTGTTATCGGCTTAGGAATTTTAGAAGCGGTAAGTCATTATTATCATCAACCGTGGTGGGTGGTAAGGCAAATGCTTAGTAGGGCTTCTAATAGCGAAGTGACATTAACTATAGATGAGCAGGGTGTACTCAGTGAGTCTTTTTATCATAAGAGTAAAATTTTATGGCAGGATATGACTACTCTTACCGAAACGAGTTTGGGCTTTGTTTTACATTTTAATGCAGGTAAAAGTACAGGGAAAAGTTACTTATCTAAATCTTATTTATCAAAAGATGCTCAGCAATACCTTCAAACGAAAACCTTCAAACGAAAACCTTCAAACGAAAGTAAATAGTTAGCACACACTATACCTAACACTATCTTTAACGCTAATCATACTCGGTTAACTAGCCTTAAATTTATTGCTTTTTTATATGTTTGGGTTAATTTATTCCACCTAAAAGACGGTTAATATCTCTCAGTTTATTATCAATAGTTACGGAGTTTCCTATCACTTCATTAAACTTGTCTTTGGTATCATCAAAAAGTGCTTCTAATTCAGATTCTTGTTCTTCACTTAAGTCCATGGATAATATTTTTGTATCCATGTTAGTGATTAACGTGACTATTAATAGGCGTTTTTAGAAAGAGTAGGTTGTCCCTACTAATGCAATGTTTGCATCACCATACCAAGAATTTTGAGTTGATTCAGTTAACGATTCGGCCCGAATAATTCCGCCAGAAAACTGCCAAGCAGGAGTTACTGAGTAGCTTGTGATTATGCCATAACTATAGTTTAACTCAGTTTCATTTATCATTATCGGGTTATTAATAAAAGGTATTTGAGCATTACGATGGTTGAAGTTGTTTATTTGCTCTATATTTGCCATTAACGAGACATTAAATTCATTATGTTGGTGTAATGTTACCGCACCTTGAACGTAATATTTGTTCCAATTTGAATCTTGTTTAGATTCTAACATGCCTGCTTCTATCGACAGTAAACGAGTAGTAAACTCGCCAGTGATTTTTGACGTTAATTCAAGAGATTCAGTGTTATCTACTGGCACAGCGGCTAAATCTTGAACGTGTAGACGCTGGCTTATCGCTGAGCTATTTGTGATTAAATCACGATAGGAAATTTTATTGCTAACTTGCTGAGTGTTACTTTCATCTGCATGGCTTTGTATTGCATAGCTTATTAACAATAATGCGATGAAAATTGTGGCTGATAGCTTCATATATTACCCTGTTGCATCCTCTGCTTCATTCTTTGTTTTTTATTTTTGAGATCGCTGTGCTTAGCGTCTAAAGGTATATTTAACTATAGTCAAAAGTGAGATAAAGCGAGTAATATTTCACAAAAAAAGGGAATTCTTTACAATTGAAAAAGTAAGCGATTGATTACTTGAAGTAATAATAAATGTGTTAATGAGTATTGCTAGTTTGCTATACTCGCCGTCTAAAATTTTATTAGGGTTTTATAAGTTGTTAACAATTTTTCGCTTTATTTTGATGTCTGTTGCTTTTCTGTTTATTTGCACAGTATCATGTTTTTACTGCCTATTAAGACCATTTCATCGTGACAATGTTCATCATACTTCACGGTATTTAGGCAAAGTTACTAAATTGCTTGGTTTTGATGTTGAAGTAAGAATACCTGAGTCAGTAAAAAATATCGGTCCTGTGGTCTATGTTGCTAATCACCAAAATAGTTATGATGTTTTTACCATGGCTAGCGCTGTGCAGCCGGGCACGGTAACTGTTGGGAAAAAAAGCCTGCGTTGGATCCCTATTTTTGGTCAAATGTATTGGTTAACGGGGAATATTTTGATAGACCGTAAAAACACTAGTAAGGCTATGAATACTATGAGTTTTACGGCCGACAAAATCATCAAAAACAAACTTTCGGTGTGGATGTTTCCTGAAGGAACTCGTAGTCGCGGTCGCGGTTTATTACCTTTTAAAACAGGAGCCTTTCGCACAGCGATACAAGCAAATGTACCTATTATTCCTATTTGTGCCAGTAATCAAGAAGGTACCATAAAAATGGGACGTTGGAACAATGGAAAAATTATTATAGAGTTTTTAGACCCTATATATATGACTAAAGAAAACAGCTCTAGTGTCCGTAATCTTGCTGATAAAACGCATGCTTTAATGAAAACGAAAATTAGCCAGCTTGATGAAGAAATAGCAAATAGTAAACACAAGGGAGATTAAAAATGATTAATGAAGAGCTACAACAGTGGTATCAACATACCGATGCGCTTGTGAATGAGTTACTTGAAGACGGCACCAATGACGAAGTTTATCATACTATTGAACACCATTTTGCTAGCGAAAACTTCGAACTCTTAGAAAAAGCAGCTATTACGGCATTTAAGCTAGGGTTAGAAATAGAAGATCCAGAAGAAGCTGAGCTTGAAAATGGTGTTAAAGTGTTTGCTTTTGATATTGTTACCGAGCAAATGCTCAATGTTGAGTTACTTCGTGACGAAACCAAAAAAATGTTTGCCTTAGCGCAACAATGCAAGGTTGACTACGATGGTTGGGGAACATATTTTGAGGAATAATCACGCCAACTTCTACGAATAAAATAACGACAACACTTGCTAAATAAAATACACTGACACTCATATCTTTATCCGAAGTTAGTCGAGAAAGTTTTATGTCTGTTGTAATTAGCGGCACGGGTCTATTTACCCCTCCAGAAAGTATTTCCAATGATGAGTTAGTCGCTTGTTATAATAGTTATGTAGATCAATTTAACCGTGATAACGAGCAAGCTATTGCAAGCGGTGACGTGACAGCTTTATCACATTCAAGTAGTGCTTTCATTGAAAAAGCTTCCGGCATTAAAAACCGTTATGTTATGTCAAAAAGTGACATTTTAAATGTTAACGTTATGCGCCCTTCATTTGCGGAACGCCCTAATGATACGTTGTCAATGCAAGCTGAAATTGGTGTTGCTGCCGCTAAAGAGGCGATGGCGACTGCGAATAAAAGCGCTGCTGAGATCGACCTTATTATTGTTGCTTGTGCTTATACACAACGTTCTTACCCTGCCATGGCTATTGAAATTCAACAAGCATTAGGTTGTAGTGGTTGGGGTTTTGATATGTTGGTGGCTTGCTCTGCTGCAACTTTCGGTATTATTAATGCAGCCAATGCTGTTCGAACTGGCACCGCTAAAACCGTGTTAGTGATCAACCCTGAGATATTATCACCGCAAATTAATTATCGTGATCGAGACAGTCACTTTATTTTTGGTGATGTAGCAACAGCTGTTATCATTGAAGATGAATCTACGGCAACGAGCAATCACCAGTTTAAAATTATTGCTGAACAACCTATCACGAAATTTTCGAATAATATTCGTAGTAATATTGGTTATATGAATCAATGTAGCCCTGATACAGAGCATGACATTGATAAATACTTTATTCAGCAAGGTCGTAAAGTATTTAAAGAAGTTTTGCCTATGGTGTCTAATTTAATCGCCTCGCAAATGGATAAAATTGAATTAACACCCGAAAATATTAAGCGTCTATATTTGCATCAAGCGAATATTAACATGAACAATTTTATTGCTAAGAAAGTATTGGGTCGTGAACCTGAAGTAGGGGAAGCGCCTATTATTTTAGATGAATATGCTAATACTAGTTCTGCCGGTTGTATCATTGCACTGCACAAACACCATGACGGTTTGGTATCAGGCGACAAAGCTGTGCTTTGCTCTTTTGGCGCGGGTTATTCCGCCTGTTGTTTGATTTTAGAATACCGGTAATACCAATTGAATTAATGAATACACCACTTAGCGAGAATTAAAAGGCTTAGAGGCAAGGCATTGATTGAAGAGAATGGTTACTCCCTTGTCAAAATCAATAACGCCGCATATAAGCCTTTTAAACTCGCCCTTCGGGAGCTCATTAGCCAACTGATAACGTCACAAAATTAATGAAATATAGAATAACTATGTTTAAATAATTGTGTTTGTTCTAAGCTCGCTAATGCAGCTCTAAGTTGAGCGATTCATTATTTTAATTGGTATAAGAGTGTTAAGTTATAAGCGGTAAGTTATAAGTTTCTAGAGCAAGTTCAAGCTACAATTTATAAACCATAGAGTGCAAATGGTAGCTTGATTTGAAACGTCATTTTATTCAATAAATGTTATTCAAATAATTGGGCAAAAAACAATTTAATGTAATCCATAATTTTCGAGAAAAAACTTCCTTCATTCACTTCCTGTAAAGTTACTAGCGGATATTGCGCGATATCCTCACCATCAAGTTGTAAGAACAGTTTACCAACCACTGTGCCTTTAGCAATTGGTGCGGTTAATTGTTGATCTAACTCAAAATTGGCTTTTAAGTTTTTACGCTGACCGCGTGGAATAGTAATTGGCGTATCTACGACTATTCCTAAATCAACTTGTTCTTTATCACCCATCCAAATACGGTTAGTGGCAAATTTTTCACCGGCCTTATATGGGGTAAATGTTTCAAAAAAACGGAAGCCGTAATTAAGTAATTTCTTGCTTTCAACTTTCCGTGCACGTTCACTTTTTGTGCCCATTACTACGGTAACTAAGCGCATATCACCTTTGGTCGCTGAAGTTACTAAACTGTAACCCGCATTTGAGGTGTGACCGGTTTTTATACCGTCAACATTCAAGCTTTTATCCCATAACAACGAGTTACGGTTATACTGTTTAATATTATTATAGGTAAATGATTTTTGCTTATAAAGGGCATATTCTTCGGGTACATCACGGATAAGTGCACTGGCTAAAACTGCCATATCGCGTGGCGTAGTCATATGAGAAGAGCTATCTAAACCATGACTGTTTTCAAAAAATGAGCTCGACATACCCAATTGCTCTGCATGAGCATTCATTAAGTCAGCAAAGGCACTTTCACTGCCGGCAATGTGCTCAGCCATAGCCACACAAGCATCGTTACCTGAAGTAACGATAATGCCTTGGTTGAGCAAACTTACCGAAACTTCGGTACCCACTTCAATAAACATTTTTGATGAGTCAGGAAAGTTTTTTGCCCAAGCGTTTTCGCTAATCATCACTTGATCATCATTAGAAATATTTCCGTTTTCTAATTCTTTGCCTATGATGTAACTAGTCATCATTTTGGTTAAGCTTGCTGGCGCCAATTGCATGTCAGCATTACCTTCAGCAATAACTTTGCCAGTGGTAAAATCAACTAAAATAAAGCCTTTAGCATTAATTTTTGGTGCATCGGGAATAATCGTTATGGCGTGACTTAAAGACGATAAAGTTAAGGCTGAACCAAGGAAAGATGCGGTGATAATTTTGATAAATTGACGAGCAATTTTTCGCGGTTGTAAGGGCATAGTTAAAGATATAGTTAAGGGCATAGTTAAGGGCATAGTTAAAGGTATAGTTTTTAATAATGGGATGATAAAGTGATTGATAAAATAATAAACTATCACAAAGTATATCATCAATAGTTAGCTTGGCTATGACTGAGTGGAAGTTAATTGTAAAAATTAGCCCTTAACCATCACATTAGCTCAAACTTGTATTTATAAGCTCCTTAAGTAAGCATTAGGGTAGTTACTTTGTTTAAGCTCAACTAACAATTTATTGAGTGTAGTAGTATTTGAAATAGGACCTATTTGAATACGGTAAATACCATTTTTCTTTGGGTAATTAACCGCTTGTGAATATTGTTTAGATAAGATTTGAGCTGTTTTTTTTGCTAAGTCAAGTTTACTGGTGGCAAATACTTGAATGATATTTTTTTCTTGAAATAAAGGGTTTTTATCCTCTTTTTTGTTTGCGATAGCGAGGGTGGTTTTTTGTGTTTTCCTGTTGAACTTTTCTTCGAATTGGGTAATAGCAGTAATTTTCACTTTCGCCGTGCCTGCTTTTAACATATCCAGTTTATAAGCAGCGCTGTAGGACAAATCAACAATACGGTTTTGATGAAAAGGGCCGCGATCATTAACCCGAACAATGACTGATTTATGATTGGCGAGGTTCGTCACTTTTAAATAAGTAGGCAGTGGCAAGCTTTTGTGAGCAGCGCTCATCGCATACATGTCGTAAATTTCGCCGTTTGAAGTTAAATGACCGTGAAATTTTTTACCATACCAAGACGCTACTCCTACTTGTTCAAATTTTTGTGCACTGCTCAGTACTTTATAATCAATACCTCGAACACGGTAATCTCTATTACCACCTCGGCTGTGTGATTCAGCACGGGCGATGGCATCTTTGAGTTCGCTCTGAGTAGGTAATCTATCAGGTGTACTGTCATAAGCATATTGATAGCGTCCGGAGCTACAGGCGCTGAGTAGTAACAGGGTGAGTAGATAAATTATATTTTTCATTTTATGCTTAAGTATGAAATCTGCGGTGAGTACTGATGGCCATTAGCATGCCAAATCCTGCTAACAATGTCACCATGGATGTGCCGCCATAGCTCACCAAAGGTAATGGCACACCTACTACTGGCAACAAGCCAGAAACCATGCCTATATTAACAAATACATAGACGAAAAAAGTTAGGGTTAAACTACCTGCTAATAATTTGGTGAAGGCATGTTGGGCATTGACGGCAATCCATAACCCGCGCATTACAATAAATAAATATATCGATAATAAAATGCCAACACCGATTAAACCAAATTCTTCGCTGAAAACTGAAAAAATAAAGTCGGTATGAGGCTCAGGTAAAAATTCTAATTGAGATTGTGTGCCTTGTAAATAACCTTTACCTTCATATCCCCCTGAGCCAATCGCTATTTTAGACTGAATAATATGATAACCAGAGCCTAGAGGGTCTTGTTCAGGGTTGAATAAGGTCATTACTCGCTGTTTCTGATAATCTTGCATTAAAAATATCCACAGTATTGGCGCAAATGCTGAGGCAAGACCAACACAAACACTGATTAACCTCCAACTGGCTCCTGCTAAAAAAATAACAAAAATGCCTGAGCTTGCAATGAGTAACGAAGTGCCTAAATCAGGCTGTCTGGCAATAAGCAGTGTTGGCATTAGCACTAAAATGAAGGCAAAAATAACGGTAGAAATTTTTACTGGTAGATTCGCTTGACTGATAAACCAAGCGATCATGATGGGGACTACCAGTTTCATTATTTCAGAAGGTTGAAACCTCATTACGCCTAAATCGAGCCAACGTTGAGCACCTTTACCAACATGGCCAAAAATCAGCACAGCAACCAGTGTCAGCAAGCCAATAACAAAAACAGGTACCGCCCATTTACGATAAACAAGCGGAGGTATTTGGGCAATAACTAACATGATAACTAACGCGACACAGATGCTTCGTATGTGTCGGTAGACCATACTCATATTTTGTCCGCTAGCGCTATAAACAATAAATACACCTAGTGCCATCAGTGTCAATATCCCTAATAATAATGGCACATCAATATGTAATTTTTGCCAGATATTTCGAACTTGCTGTTGATCTTGGCCACTGCTGCGCATTATTCGCTCTCGTTGCTTAGATGAAGGGGGTTTATCGATGAATGTCTATGCTGAGTTATAATTTTGTCCTGCGCTGCTGAATTATCAAAACTAGATTTTATCACTCTATTACCAAAGTATTGATCCATAATTTGTCTAGCCACGGGGCCAGCATTGGTACCACCACCTCCTTTAGCGACGTTTTCTATGGCAACGGCTACGACGATTTCAGGTGTTTCAAAGGGGGCGAAAGCGATAAACATAGCATTATCTCGCTTATTTTCTTGCGTTGTTTCGGCATCATATTCTTCATCTTGCTTAATACGAACTACCTGCGCTGAACCGGTTTTGCCGGCCGCATCATATTTAGCACCTTTAAAGGGCAGATAAGCGGTTGCACCCACTTTTTGTACCGTGTTATGCATAGCATTAAGTACTAAGTCCCAATTTTTTTCTTGTTTTAATACTAATGGTGCTTGTTCTTCATAGTTGATTTCATTCCAGTTATTCTGTGTATTGCTTGCTAAGTTGGCAGTTGTATCTGTGGTTGCTTTTAACAAGTGCGGAACTTTGCGCTCACCTCTATTCACTAGGGTTGTTAACGCTTGTGCCAATTGTAGCGGAGTAACTGTCCAGTAGCTTTGACCAATACCTACCGATAAGGTTTCGCCAGTATACCAAGACTGATTATAACGACCCCGTTTCCATGAAACGCTTGGCATGATAGCTCTACTTTCTTCATAAATGTCAATGCCGGTGTAATCACCAAAACCAAAGCGCTCCATCATGGTGCTAATTTTAGTAATGCCGAGCTTAAAAGCTAAATCGAAAAAGTAAGTATTACAAGACTGTTCTATGGCTTTGTTTAAGTCAACCTTGCCATGACCCCACTTTTTCCAGTCTCTATACTTGTTGGGCAACCCTTTAAGTTGATACCAACCGGGATCTGTAATTTGAGTTTTAGCGGTGATAATTTGCTCTTCTAAACCGGTTAAGGCTAAAAAAGGTTTGACGGTTGATGCTGGAGGGTAGCCTTGAACCGTTCTATTTATCAAAGGTAAATCTTTAGAATTACGTATTTTCTGCCATTTTTTAGTGCTAATACCATGCACAAATAAATTGCCATCATAACTTGGGTTCGAATACATCGCTAAAATGCCACCGGTGCGAGGATTCATCGCTACTACTGCGCCACGTTTACCAGACAGGGCGCGCTTGGCAATCATCTGTAATTCTATGTCTAGGGTTAAGGTTAAATTTGTACCGGGTGTCGGAGGGGTAAAGTCTAAGGTGCGAATAATTCTACCTTGACTGTTAATTTCAACTTCTTGGTGGCCAATAGTGCCATGTAAAATGTCTTCATAGTATTTTTCAATACCTAACTTGCCAATGCTGTGGGTGGCGGCATAATTTTCAGACTTGCCGGCAAGATCTAGTTTATTGGCATCTTTTCGATTAATGCGTGCTACATAACCTAAGTTATGAGTGGTTAACTTGCCAAAAGGGTAATAGCGTTTTAAACGAGCATCAACAAAAACGCCCGGAAATTTATGCTGATTGACAGCAAAAAGTGCGACTTGTTGTTCACTCAAACGCGGGTGTAATTCTACTTGTTTAAAACGACGTTTACTTTTGACAGAGTCAAAAAACTTTGTTTGTCTGTCGATACTGATATCAAGTAAGGTGCTTATTTTATCAATACTAGCTTTTAAATCACTCGTTTGTTCAGGAATAACCGCTAAACTATAGACGGGTTTGTTGTCGGCAAGGATAACGCCATTCCGATCGTAAATGATGCCGCGGTTGGGAGCAACGGGAAGTAGTTTGATGCGATTAGAGTTAGCACGAGTTTGATATTTTTCAAAAGAGTCAATTTGCAAAGAGTAAAGGTTGCTAAATAACACTAATATCAGTACAAGTATCCCAACAAATGCAATAAAAGTACGACGAGCAAATAGGTTCGCCTCCGCGCTATGATTTCTAATAATAATCCGACGAGGTGCCACGCGTTATTCTCTATGATAGGGATGGTTGTTATTGATGCTCCAAGCGCGATATAAACTTTCACCGATCAGTATTCTAACCATAGGATGAGGTAGTGTTAGGGGAGATAATGACCACTTCTGTTCGCTTGCTTTTATGCATGCTGGGGCTAATCCTTCCGGACCGCCCACAAGTAAAGCCACATCCCTGCCATCAAATTGCCAACGTTCAAGTTGTTTGGCTAATTGCGGAGTGGTCCAAGGTTTTCCTTCAACTTCTAAGGTAACAATGCGACTGCCTTTTGGAATGGCGGCAAGCAGTTGCTCGCCTTCTTTATCCAAAATACGAGAAATATCTGCATTTTTACCGCGTTTTCCTGCTGAAATTTCGACTAAGTCAAAAGACAAGTCTCGAGGGAAACGTCGGGCATACTCGTCAAAGCCTTGAGTAACCCAAGCGGGCATTTTAGTGCCAACGGCGTATAAAGTTAGTTTCATTAATAAATTGTTACGCCTTTATGGGGAAGTATCAAGCTACAGTTGGGCTAAATAAAGCTATCCGTCAACATATAAAGGTATCATGCAGGAAAAAGTGACTAGAGCACAGGTTTATGTTCCCGACTAAACCTAAGTACCTACATCTATATAGGCAAGGTGGTTGATTGAGGAACAGTCCGCTATTGCGAGTGATACCAACGCTGCTATAGTTGTCTTTTAACCAGTGATGATTAATCTTCGGCCCATAACTGTTCTAAATTATATTTATCACGTTGTTCGTCAGTCATCACATGCACAATGATATCGCCTAAATCTACTAGCGCCCATTCACCAACATCGTTGCCTTCCATACCACGAGGCTCTACACCGGCAGCACGACATTCAATGGCAACAGATTGGGCAATAGATTTCACATGACGGTTGGAGTTACCTGAGCAGATAATCATATAGTCAGCAAAACTCGCTTTCTTACTAATATGAAGTGATATTATCTCTCTGCCTTTCATGTCTTCAAGTTTTTCGATTACAAATGTTTTAAGTTTTTCGGTTTGCAAGGTGTTCTTCCTAGTGTCAGCTTCATTACTATAATAATAACATTTTTTAAAGAAAGCGTTAACGATAAAGCTTATTTTTATTGATAAAAGCAAATACTTTTGGCGCAAGTAGGTGTTGGCAGTCTTGTTTATCGGCTAATCGTTGTCGTATTTCGCTAGCAGAAATATTAATGTTTAGATTTTTACTTTGATTAGGCAAGCTATTTTCAAGCAATAAAATGCCGCCTGACTTGCTCTTATTCAGTGATTCAATATCGTTAACTTGGTGTTGGCCTAATAACCTTTTGGTGGTTTGGTTGATAGTACCTAATTGATAATTAGGTCGGTTGTTAACCACTAAATGACAAAGAGTTAAAATTTCTTGGTATTTATGCCACGTGGTAAAGGTTAATAAAGAGTCTAAGCCGATAATAAAATATAAATGGCTGTTAGGGTAGGTTTGCGATAACTCTTTTAAGGTATCAAGGGTATAAGAATAACCATCACGTTTTAATTCACGTTCATCACAACGCAGTAAAGGCTCAACATCACAGGCTAACTTAACCATGGTTGCTCGCTGTTTGGCGCTGACATTAGGTGTTGCTTTATGAGGTGATATGTTAGCGGGTATGAATAATACTTCATCTAACGAGAGTAACTTTGCCACGGCTTTAGCGGGCAAGGTGTGACCAAGGTGAATAGGGTCAAAGGTGCCACCTAAAATACCTAGGCGCTCCATGTTAACAACGCTCATTATTAATCATACTCATAGTTCAGCGAAAAATGCTGTAGGGTTTCACCATGATAAAGCGTGACACATAAATCGGCTAACAACACAAAAGTATTAAATTCGCTGCTGGTTTTACTGAGCAAATCAATATCGGCAAGTCGCGACATCGCTCGTTTCACATTGTTTAAGCTAATGTGGGTGAGTGCATATTGATATAAAGGTTTGCGCTTATCCCAAATGCGATATTCTTTATATAAATCATTTAACTGTTTGCCTTGTTTTAGCTTATCTAGCATTGCGTAGAGTTGATTAATTTCTTTGTGTAATACCCAAATTATTTGGCCAGCGGCAGTGCCTTCTTGTTGTAGTTGATCTAACATAAATAAACATTTTTTACAGTCGCCTTGCAATATAGCATCAATAATTTGAAAAGGATTAAATTTGGCTTGTTTGATCACTAATTGTTCAGCATCAGTTAAACTAATTTGCTGATTATTAGGGAATAATAAGGAAAGTTTTTGTAGTTCTTGTGCTAAAGCGGGTAAATTACCTTCAAATAATTCTATTAATAATGACGATAATTCAGGTGCTAAGTTAACGTTTAGACTTCTTGCTTGATTTTGCAACCACCGAGGCAATGCTTTAACGTCAACGTCGTATAAAGGTAGATAACAACCTAGTTGGCTTAAGGCTTTAAACCATTTTCTATTGGCGGTTGGCCCATCGAGTTTTGGGCCATGCAAAATGAAAATCACCTCTTGCAAAGAGGCATTTTTTTCTATTATTTCAGCCAGTGCTAATAAGGTTTTATTACCATTATCACCAATTTTAACTGAAGCGAACTCCACTTCAATAATACGCTGACTGGCAAATAAACTCATTGACTGGTATTCATCAATCAGCTGTTGCCAATCAAATGAATTGTCGCTACTAAAGCGAATTGTTTCACTAAAACCTTGCTGTTGAGCATGACTTTTGATGTTTATTAAACTATCATTTTTTTGCCAAGGCTCATCACCAAAAACCAACCATATCGGTTTAAAACCCTGTGATAACGTTTGCTGTAGTTGGTTATGGTAAATTTTCATGAAAGCCTTATAACTGCGTTTATGTAAGCAGTAAGTATTAGCGTTGAATTCTTGCCATATCTCGTAAGATTTTATCCGCCGCGGATTTTCTCATTTCACTTAATAATAAGGATAACTCACGTGATTTTGCTAGTGCAAAATTAGGATCATCTTGATAATCGCGATAGAGCTCAAAACGAAAATCTTGAGGTTCTTTCCTTTGTTCATGTTCATTATTAGCGCCGAAACGTAATTGATAATGCACCGCATAAATAAGTTCATATTCAGCGACTTGCCCATTTTCAAATACTGACAAAGTTCTTCTATCAAGTTTGTCTGACATGATTCGAAGTTCAGGGACTTGGTTATTTTTAACTTTAAGTACTTTTACTTGATTACGAGATAAATGCTGTTTAACTAAACGTGTTAATTCACCATGCACATCGCTGGAACTAACATAAAGCGTTTGCAGCTCATCACTAAGCAAGTAATCCCCACGCAGGTGGAAACCACAAGCGGATAATACACTTGTTAGCACCATGGTAAGAAATAAAGTGCGCCACTGTTTCGTTGTGCCTCGCTGCACTCGTGACGACCTACATTGAATAACAGGGTAGGTCGACCCTTGCTGCAACAATTCCCTCATCTTAATTCGCCACAATGTTTAGTAATTTTCCTGGAATATAAATCACTTTACGAATAGTTTTACCGGTCGTAAATTTCAGTACGTGTTCGTCAGTCAAACCTAACGTTTCTACGGTTTCTTTACTAGTATCAGCCGCAACGGTTATTTTCGCGCGCAATTTCCCATTAACTTGCACTATAATAAGTTTTTCATCTTCAACTAAAGCACTTTCATCAACGGTTGGCCATTGGGCATCTTCAACTGGTTTCTGCTCTAGTTCTTGCCATAAGTAATGACACATATGTGGCGTGATAGGCGTTAACATTAAAATAACTGCACGCAAAGATTCAAGCATTACCGCTTGGTCTTCGTTGGTAGCCACTGGTGCTTTGCTTAAATGATTCATTAACTCCATGATAGCAGCAATCGCGGTATTAAAAGTATTACGACGACCAATATCATCGGTTACTTTGGCTATGGTTTTATGTAATTCTCGACGCAGTTTTTTCTGAGCAGAGTTCAAATTCAAATCGTTAGTGCTTGGCAATTCACCATTAGTGACGTCAATAAAATCATGAACAATTTTATAAACACGTTTAACAAAACGGTGCGCACCTTCAACACCAGTGTCAGACCATTCTAAGGTTTGCTCTGGCGGTGAGGTAAACATGATAAATAAACGCACGGTATCAGCACCATATTTACTAATCACTTCTTGTGGATCAATGCCGTTGTTTTTTGACTTAGACATCTTACTCATGCCAGCAGAAATAACCGCTTTACCATCAATTTTGCTAATAGCAGAGGTTACTTCTCCTTTATCATCACGCTCAACAATAACATCACTAGGCGCAATCCAGTCTTGTGCGCCATTGGCTGCTTCACGATAATAGGTATCAGCTAAAACCATGCCTTGGCACAGTAATTTTTTGTAGGGTTCGTCGCATTCTACTAGGCCAACATCACGCAATAATTTATGGAAAAAACGAGAATAAAGTAAATGTAAGATGGCGTGCTCGATGCCGCCAATGTATTGATCAACGGGTAACCAGTAATTGGCTTTAGCGGGATCAATCATTTGACTGTCATCGTTGGGTGAACAATATCGGGCGTAGTACCAAGAAGACTCCATAAAGGTATCGAAGGTATCGGTTTCGCGTAGAGCATCTTCACCATTAAAGGTGGTTTTTGCCCATTCTGGGTCGTCTTTAATAGGAGAAGTTACCCCATTCATCACCACATCTTCGGGTAATACTACCGGTAGTTCGCTGGTAGGTACTGGCACAGATTCGCCATTGGCAAGGTTTATCATTGGGATAGGTGTACCCCAATAACGTTGGCGCGAAACACCCCAGTCACGTAAACGAAAATTAGTGGTGATTTTACCTTTGTTTTCGCTAATTAATTTATCACTGATAGCTTGAAAAGCCTGTTCGAAATCTAAACCGTTAAATTCACCTGAATTGATTAGTTTACCTTTTTCGGTAATGGCGGCTTTGCTTATGTCAGAAATATTAGCGTTGTCATTGTCTTGAGCACTTTCCTTGGCGGTACTAATAACTTGTGTAATGGCTAAACCGTATTTTGTTGCGAATTCATAATCACGTTGATCGTGTCCTGGCACCGACATTACTGCGCCTGAGCCGTAGTCCATCAAAACAAAGTTGGCTGCCCAAACAGGCACTAAATCACCGGTCAGTGGGTGAATGGCTTTTAGACCAGTATCTACGCCTTTTTTCTCCATCGCCGCCATGTCAGCTTCGGTGGTTTGATTGTTTTTACACTCTAGAATAAAGTCAGCTAAGGTATTATCTCCTTTGGCAATATTTTCTTTTGCGGCAACTTGCGCTAACGGGTGTTCGGCAGCAAGGGCGACATAAGTTACGCCCATCAGGGTGTCTGGACGTGTGGTATAGATATCAAAGCTTGCTTGTTTGCCATCTACTAAACCGTCAACTTCAAAAGTCATCTCTATACCTTGCGAGCGACCAATCCAGTTACGTTGCATGGTTTTTACTTGTTCAGGCCAGTCGGTTAATTGGTCTAAGTCATCAAGTAGCTCTTGCGCATAATCGGTAATTTTAATGAACCACTGTGGAATTGCTTTTTTCTCAACAAGTGCGCCAGAACGCCAGCCGCGCCCATCAATCACTTGCTCGTTAGCCAATACAGTTTGATCAACAGGATCCCAGTTTACCGTGGCATTTTTCTTATAAACTAAACCTTTTTCATAAAGTTTAATAAAAAACCATTGCTCCCAGCGATAATAATCTTGTTTACAGGTAGCAAGTTCTCTACTCCAATCGTAACCAAAGCCTAATGATTTTAACTGGTTGCGCATGTAGTCAATATTTTGATACGTCCATTTTCCTGGTGCACTTTTGTTTTTAATAGCAGCATTTTCAGCGGGTAAACCAAAAGCATCCCAGCCCATAGGCTGCATGACATTTTTACCTTGCAACCGTTGATAACGAGCAATAACATCACCCAAACTGTAGTTACGCACATGACCCATATGTAAACGACCACTAGGGTAGGGGAACATGGCTAAACAGTAGAATTTTTCTTTGCTTTCATCTTCAACAGCTTTAAACGTGTCGTTGTCAGTCCAAAATTTTTGTACTGTGGCTTCAATTGCTTGGGGATTATAAATGGCTTCCATTAAGGGGTCTCGAACGCTGTGTTTTGGGGTTTTTATTATGCTCTGTTCAGGCTCGATTTAATGTAAAAAGGCTTGAAAGATACGTAAAAACAGAAATTAAATTATCACGATAGAATACCTTATCTGCCTAGTTAACAACAAGCTTAATTGATAATTTTGTCTATACTCTTTAGTACGGCTTTAAAAGCATAAAGAGCGGTGCTAAAAGGAACGAATTATGATTGATAAAAAAGAATACCTTATGGAAATTTATCAAGATCTTAGTAACTGGCTTGATGAAATGACCGCGCTGCAAAAACCGCGCATAACTGAATTAATTAAACAGGCTACCCTATACGCCAAAACAGCTGAAAGAATGTCGCAAGAAAAAGTGCATCAATTTGTTGATAATTTACAGTATGATCTACATGATTTTTACCAACAAAATCAATCACAAATGAAACATTCTATTTATTTGGGCTTGCTCAAAGAAACCCTTTGGGAAAATTTGGCCCAGTTAACTGACAAGTCGCAAGTTGAATGGGCTGAATTAGTGGAAGATTTTGAGCATGATGGTATCTACAAAATTGGCGATTTTATTGGTTTTGGTGAGCTAGTTTGCCAACAGTGTGATGACAACATTCATATTATGCACTTAAGTGAAGTAACCGCTTGTACAAAATGTGGTGGCGAAAACTTTACTCGTTTGCCACTTGACCCTTAGTTTTTCCGTTGTTCTTAATTATTGTTAGCGAAGTAGTTACCGAGTACACTTAACTAATATTGGTATTAAAAGCAATTTTCTCAAGGACATACATGACTACAACATCTGCTTTGCAATGTAAAATCACCTCAGCACAACTTAGCTCTACGTTATCGGCAGCGCTTTTCTCTCAAAAAAAACATCCTAGTGAAATTGCACAAACGTTTGTTGGGCATGATCGTGCTAAAGAAGCGTTAAATTTTGGCTTGTCAATGTCGACAGTCGGTTTTAATGTTTTTGCTATGGGCGAGCACGGTACTGGCAGACAAACATTAATCAAACAATTATTAACGGAATTAGCGAAGCAGCAAGCGACTCCCGTTGAATGGTGTTATATCAATAATTTTGATGAAAATCATGCTCCGTTTAAGCTTTATGTAAACCCTGGAGATGGCAAACAGTTGTTATCACGCATGAATAAATTTATTGATGAATTAATGGATTTATTTCCTGATATTTTTGATAACCATGGTTATCAACGACAAAAATCAGCCATAGATCGTGATTTTAATAAAAAATACGATGAAGCGATTGGTGCAGTTGAAAAAATAGCGTTAAAAAGTAATGTTTCATTGTATGAAGAGAATGGTGAAGTAGGTTTTTCTCCTTTAGTTGATGGCAAACCATTAAGTGATAAGGAGTTTTCTGAAATAAATGAAACCGATAGAGCGACCTTTTATCAACTATTGACCGAACTTGAAGTCGTGCTTGCCGAGCAGTTACTTGAATTACCTTTATGGAAACGAGAATCTTCAAATAAACTTCGACAACTAAAAAATAATACCGCAGAGCAAGCAATAAAACCTTACTTAACTGAGCTAGAACAAGAGTTTAATGAAAATAAAGGGGTACTTAAATATTTAAGTAAAGTTAAAGCGCACATTGTTGATGCTTCATTAGAAATTTTAGTGACTGATGAAGAGGACGCGCCAAACGATAAAGAATTACGGAAACTAATGGTTGAGCGCTTTTTGCCTAACTTATTAGTACCGCGAAGTATCGATGATGGTGCTCCGGTAGTTTATGAGCAGAATCCCACCTATCAAAATTTATTTGGTCATGTCGATTTTGCCAGTTTTCAGGGCAGTAGTTACACTAGTTATCGGTTAATTCGCCCCGGCGCATTGCATAAAGCCAATGGTGGTTATTTATTACTTGATGCGGATAAACTATTAATGCAGCCATTAGTATGGTCACGTTTGAAGTTGGCATTAAAAACAGGTCAAATCACCATAGAAAACCCGTATGCAGAGCTAAGCCAACCGGGCGCTTACAGTTTGCAACCGGAAAAAATCCCTTTGCAGGTAAAAGTCATCTTATTAGGCGATGCTGAAATTTATTATACCCTACAAGATTATGATCAAGAATTTACCGAGTTATTTAGAGTGCTAGCCGACTTTGATCGCCATTTGGAAAAAAATGATGATAACTTAATTGCTTTTGGTCATTTAATTCGTCAACGGGCTTTGAAGTATCATTATCCAGAAATTGAGGATGAAGCCGTTGTTGAGTTAGTTCGTTATGCATTAAGACGCGCTGAACACCAACATAAAATTTCTGCCAATATTGTGCAAATTAATGATTTATTAGATGAAGCCAATTATTGTTGGCATAAAAGTGACGCTAAAGGCTCACTAAAGGCTAAACATGTTGCCATGGCGTTAGCGGCTAAAAAGCGTCGTACCGGTCGATTAAGCGAAATTTGGCTTGATGAAATTAAAGAGCAGCAAGTATTGATCAGCACTGAAGGTGAATTTGTTGGTAAAGTTAATGGTTTAACCGTATTAGAAATAGGTGATAGTGTTTTTGGCACACCGGCGCGCATCACAGCAACGGTTTATGCTGGTAGCCAAGGAGTCACTGATATTGAAGGCGAAGTTGATTTAGGCAAGTCTATTCACTCTAAAGGCGTGCTGTTACTTACCGGTTATTTAGGACACAAATACGGTCAGGGTTTTCCTGTTGCTATTTCTGCCAATATTGCTATAGAGCAATCCTACGGGCATATCGATGGAGATAGCGCCTCAATGGCTGAACTTTGTGCATTAATATCAGCAATCACCTTATTGCCTATCGATCAGGGTTTAGCAATTACAGGTTCAATAAATCAACATGGAGAAGTGCAGTCTATCGGTGGCGTCAATGAAAAAATTGAGGGCTTTTTCCAACTTTGCCAAGACAAAGGTTTGACCGGCAAACAAGGTGTTATTATACCCAAAACCAATGTCATTAATTTAATGTTAAAAAACCCCGTGATTGCAGCAGTAGAGCGTGGTGAATTTACTATCTACGCGGTCGAAACCATTGATCAAGCCCTTGAGTTATTAATGGCAACACCTTCAGGTATTATGAATAGCACTGGCAGATATCCTAGAAAATCTATTCATGGTTTAGCGTTGGATAAGTTGGCTCACTTTGCACAATTGTTAGAAGGTGATGAAGAATAATCTAACCCCTGCTATAACAAGTTGTTAGGCTGGTAATTATAAAGAGGATGTAGTTGTTGAAGTGTAAAAGTTTGTATTTAATAGGCGTGCTAGTAAATTACTTTTACACTTCTAGTTTTATGTGTTTTATGTGTTTTATTAGTTGCGCTTAATTTGATGTGATAACGACGTTAAGAGATTAACCACATCAACACTGGCGCTTTCCATGCCGGCTAAGTCTTTAACTGCGCGTGCCATATCGCCATTTTTCATCGCTTTTAAAGCGCTTAAACCATAAGTGTGCACTTGAGCGTGAGGCGTGTCTAATTGTTTAAATGCGCTATGACTAGCGTATTTTGAGGCACCTTCACCTTGAAAATACCACTTACCTAAGCGGCAATTGTGATGGTCTGCAAAATCTTCTGTAGAGCGATCAGACATGCCAAATATTACCCGATAAACTTCTGACTTCCAGACCACATGATCCATTTTTACCGTTTGTAAAAAAGCATCCTCAGTTGAATTAGCAATAACTGAAAACATATTTTTAGAAACCGTCACTATATTTTCAGCAGTGGTTTCAATCGTGGCAGTACTCTCGCTAATTTCGCTACTTTTCTCACCAACTTCATGAATACCTTCTATCACTTGCTCCATTTGCTGGTTTACTTGCTCAATTAAATTCGATATTTCATTTGATGCTTCAGCAGAGCGTTGGGCTAAGGTTCTCACTTCATCAGCAACCACGGCAAAGCCTCGTCCTTGTTCGCCAGCGCGAGCGGCTTCAATTGCTGCATTAAGTGCCAATAAATTAGTTTGATCGGAAATACCTTTGATAATATTAACAAAGTCATTAATACCTGCGGTAGCCGATTTTAAATTATCAACCGATGTTGAGGCGTTTTGGCTATCACTGCTAATTTTTGTGGTGGCAACAATAGTTGACGCCAACATAGACAATATTTCGCTAAATAACGCTTGTGAGGACTGAAATTCGTCACGGTGGCCAATAAGCTCTTCAGATGAAGAAGCGAGTTCTTCTCCTATGGTGTTAACTAAATCAGCAGATCCTATCCATAAATTATTCATTTCTTCTTGATGGCGGTAGCGTTCGGTATTATTAGCCATGTCTTGTGCTAGCTGTTGGCTTTCATCGTTGGCAGTAGCGACTTCTGCTTCTAATGATGAAAGTTGTTGTTTAAGTTGTAGGTTTTCTTTTTGTAATGCTGAGAACTCGTCTTTACTTGGCAAACCGAACATAGAATAAACACCTTGCTGTTGTTTTATGAAATGTAACTTAACAATTTATAATCGTAACTACTTGCTCAGTATAATTAAAAATTTTTGTTTTACCAAAGTATTTTAGAAATATCAGCTTCAAGGGGGGATATTTTCTCAATATGGGTCTTCTAAACTAAAAAAACGGAAATAGTAGTTTAATTCTGTCAGTGCTCAATTGACAGGCATTAGACTGTCAATTTAAAGGGTAACTTTATAAGGAGTAATGACTTCATCACCCACAATTAAACCGGAGATTACCGTGACCATGGCATTTTTCTGAATCTTACCTAGTCTAACAAAGCGACGTTGCACTTCACCGTTAACATTGAGCCAAACAAAATCTAATTGACCAACATGGGCGACTTTGTCCACGGGAATATTTAGTTTGATTTGCTCGCCGGCAGGAATTAACAGGCGAGCATACATGCCCGGTAATAAGTTTTTATGAGTATTAATACGCACTTTAATTAAAAAACTACGTGAGCCAGCGTTAGCTGCGGGTACTATTTCTTCTATTTCGCCCTGCAGCGTTTTATTAATACTAGGTAATTCAATTTCAATGGTTTGACCCTGAGTTAAGGTTAATGCTAATTGTTCCCGTACCTGTGCTTCTACCCGCAATGACTGTGGATTGTACAAGGATAATAGTTTAGCACCTGCTTGGGCAGTATCACCGGGTTCGGCAAAACGATCAACAATAAGCCCGTTTATCGGCGCTGTTAAAGTTGCATAACTCAGGGTTGTTTCTGTTTGCGATAATACTTGTTCGGCAGCAATTAATTCCGCTGTTAAACTTTGGTAATCTGCGCGATTTTTGTCTAAATTAAATGCTGAAATAAGTTGTTTTTTAACTAATTCTATCGAGCGTTCAAGGTTTTTCTTAGCTTCAGTTACGCGAACGTGTAAACTTTTAATATTTTGTTTGGCTTGCAATACTTGTGATGTTAAATCGTTTTGTTCCAGTTGAATTAACAAATCACCTTTGTTTACTTTATCACCGGCTCTGACTTTAATAGATTCTATTCGAGCTAAAATTCGCGCCGAAATAATGGTGGTTTGTTTTGCTTCAACACTGGCGGCAACGGGCTCGAAAATAGCCGTTGTACTAGCAACGACTTTATAGGCATTATTTTTATCAAGGGCTGATATGCTCAAGTTGTTGGTACTGTTTTCATTTAGTGCAGGTGATACCTTGTCATCAAATGAACCGGCAAGCCAAGCGACCATTAATAATAAAGTTGCTAAAGCGAGCACAGGAATAAATACTTTCTGTATGGTGCTGGTTTGTTTTTTTGTTTGAGTCATGACACTTCCTTAGTAATTATTCATTTGGTTTTTTGCTGATAAGGTGTTGGCTGTTGGTTCGTTTTGTTTTTCATTATCAAATACTAATAAGTAAACAATGGGCACAACCAGCAAGGTAAATATGGTTGACGAAATAATGCCAAAAATAATAGCAATGGCTAAACCACTAAAAACGGGATCTAAGGTGATAATTAAATTACCTAACAAGGTGGTGCCTGCGGTTAACAAAACGGGGCGCATGCGTACAGCGCCGGCAAGAATTAAGGCTTCTTTTATCGACTCACCTTGGCCGCGGGCTTGGCTAATGAATTCAATTAAAATGAGTGAGTTTCTAACCACTATGCCCGCTAAGGCTATCATACCTATCATGGCTGTGGCGGTAAATAATACGGGATCAGGGGCATTAGCTATTTCACGTTCGCCAAATTGATTAAGCATAAAAAAGCCGGGCATGATGCCAATAACGGTAAGCGGTATAGCAGACATAATAATGCCAGATAACGCTGCTGAGCCGGTTTGTATACGCAGCACAAAATATATCGCGGTGAGGGCAAACGCAAAAGCAATGCCCATGTCACGAAATACTCGAATGGTAATACGCCATTCGCCTTCACCACTCCACGATAGGGTTATATTGTCAGGTAATTGCCAAATATTACCACCACCACTGGTTAAGAAAGTACGGCTCTGCCAATCATTGGTTTGATTAGGTGTATACAGTGTTGTGTTATTTGCTGTTTGAAGATCGCTGCTAATATCAGCAATGATAGCGGCAGGTGTTCTGCCAGAAATGTCGGCAGTAACATACACCACGGGTTTTAAATCTTTATGAAAAATAGGTTTATCACTTAAATATTGCTCAAACTGACCTAGTTCACCCAGCGATACTAGAGATTTCGGTGCAATATCAATACCTTGTTTCGTTGTACTTTGCACAATACCGGTTTGTCCCTTTATCGTTACTCGGTAAAAGTCAGCTAGGCTTTCTCGTTGTTCTAAAGGTAGTTTGATATTAATCGCTAATGGCGTGGCTTCATTATCTACATGCAAATAACCGGCAACTTGTCCCGTATTGGCTACGGCTAAGGCTTGGTTGATATTTTGAGTAGAAATACCCGATAACGCCGCTTTGGTTTTATCGGTAATAAAGCGTAAATTGCTTTGATTGTCACCAACGGTTGAGTCTACTTCAACAACATGAGGCTCTTGAGTTAATCTTTTTTCAACGATAATGGCGGCTTGTTGTAACTCACTGTATTGAGTGAATTCGTTACCATAAAGTTCGGCAACTAAGGTACTAAGTACGGGGGGGCCCGGTGGTACTTCAACCACTTTAATATTAATGCCATTGGCTGAAAAAACAGAGCTATTAAGTGCTTTTAAATGTTCTCTTAAGCGCAATACTATCGCGTGAGATTGATGCTCTCGCTCGGTTTTGTCTAATAATATCAGTCGCAAGTCGGCCATGTATGGTGCTTGGCGTTGATAATACTGACGTACCATGCCGTTAAAATCTATCGCGGATGGAATACCAACGTATGCTGAAATAGCTTTAATTTCAGGTAACTGTTGTACTTTAGTTGAAACAATTTTTGCCATGGCGGCAGTTTGTTCTAACGTGGCACTTTCGGGCATATCAATAATAATTTGAACTTCATTTTTATTATCAAATGGCAGTAGTTTAAGTGGCACTAAACGCATTACTGGCAGCATGGCAGCTATAATAAATAAGGCTAATACGAGCCATAAAACCAGCTTGCCTTTTTTTCTGTTATCTAATAATGGGGTTAGCATACGGCGATAAAACTGACTAAAACCTTGGTTGTTTTCGTCATCTTCGTTTTGCTTTGCGGTTGTTTTATGCTTGATAAATTTAGTGGCTAACCATGGGGTAACCAAAAAGGCGACTAAGGTAGAGCTAATAACACTGAGCGGCACGTTAAACGCCATAGGTGCCATGTATGGCCCCATCATGCCCGTGATAAATGCTAAAGGAATAAAAGCTAATACTATGGTTAACGTTGACATTAATAACGGGATACGAATTTCATTGATTGCACTAACAATGGCAGCAGTAACGTCTTTATTGGTTGCTTTGCCTTTTATTTTTTTTAGGTATCGTTCAATATTATCAACCCCTGTTATCGGGTCGTCAACCAGTAAGCCTAAGGAAAGTATCAGTGCAAAAAGCGTCACTCGATTAATAGTGTAACCAAAGGCTAAATCTAACGATAAGGTGATGCCATAACAAATAGGCACAGCTAGTCCCACCACAATGGCTGATCGCCACCCTAAAAATACCGCAATAAAAATTACCACCGTTAATACTGCAAAAGCTAAACTAGTGGTTAAGTTATTTACTTTTTCATTAGCGGTTTCACCGTAATCACGTAAAACTTCAACATGGACATTCTCAGGGAAGATTGACTGCTGTAATTGTGCTATTTTTTCGTGCACTGCCTGTGCTACGGTTACCGCATTACTACCACGTTGTTTAGCGACACTAATAGTAACAATGGGATGATCGCTATTGTTTTTCGAATACAGTGCTTGTTGATAACCGTTAGCAAAATCAATCCAAGTGTAGTTTTTTTGTTCTGCTGGACCGTCAATTATATCGGCAATGTCTTTGAGTAAAACAACGCTGCCATCAATGACACTGATGGGGGTTTGCTTCAATGTGTCTATGTCTCTAAAAACGTCACCGCTTTCAAGGCGAAAAGATTGGTTTTCAAGCGCTAAATTACCATGATGTTGCAAAGCATTTGAGGCTTGAATAGCATTAAATACCTCACTAATAGCAATTTTTCTAGCGGTCATTTGTTCAGGTTTTAAGTTGACTTGAATTTCTCTTGAACGACCGCCAATAATGTTAACTTCACTGGTATTGTCTATTGCTTGTAAAAAAGTAGAGACTTCTTCAGCCAAACGGCGTAATTGATAATCATCAACTGTTTTATTGTCGCTGCTCCACAGCCCCAACATTACAATAGGTACATCATCAACTTCTATGGGTTGTACGCGCCAATTGCTTACTATAGCTGGAATTTTATTAGTATTCGAATGCAGTTTATTGTAAGTATTAAGTAACGCTCGTTCACGATTTTCGCCGACATGAAACCGTAACGTAACCACCGCTTGGCTGTTATTCGTAACCGAATAGACATGTTCAACGCCACTCACTTGTGCCAGTAGTTTTTCTAACGGGGTGGTTACTAAACGCTCAACCTGTTGAGCATTAACACCGGGTGCACTTACAATTACATCAATCATAGGCACTACAATTTGTGGCTCTTCTTCGCGTGGCGTGTAATTCAATGCCAGCATGCCAGCGAGTATAGATAAAAGCAGAATGATGAAAGGTATTTTGCTTGCTAAAATACGACTAAGTAATTTAGCGGTAAAATTTGTTGGAGTCTGCATAGTTAGTCAGTTTTCTTTGGTTAGTTGTTTTTGACGTCGAAGTTCAAACTATCGGCTTGAATCGCTGTAATACTAAAAATTTAGCTGTCATTACAAAATTGTTGTTGTAAAACTTCCAGTAGGTAGCTGATTTTTTGATCGGCAATTCGATAATAAATGGTTTGTGATTCCCGCCTTGTGCTTACTATGTTGCTTGCTCGTAGTTTTGCTAAATGTTGTGACAGGGCAGACTGTGATAAATCGACCTGCTTATTTAACTCACCTACCGTAAGCTCTTTGGTGGTGATACTACAGAGGATCATCAAGCGATAAGGGTTAGCCAATTGCTTTAAAATAGCAGCAACGTGTTGAGCGTTTTCTAATAATTGAGTTTGGTCAGTGGTCATAGTCAAAGCAATATTTAGGGGAGATTTTATTTAAGTTTACTATTGAATTTTAAATTAGTAAAGGCTAATATATCATACATTAGCTAAAAATAAATTAGCAAAACCTAAAGTTTATTTTAAATTTTTATATTAAATGCAGTTAAGTATTTTTGTTTACCGTTTATTATTTAAGGAACACTTATGTTAAAAAAGATCCCCGAAGTGATTGCTCAAGCAAGACAATCACTTAATATTATTACTGCGGTTGACGCAGCGATAAAATGTAAAAATGAGCATAGTATTGTTATTGATGTGAGAGAGCCGGCAGAGTTTGCTGAGAAGGCGGCTAATAGCACGGTTAACATTCCTCGTGGTCTGCTAGAGATGAAAATGTTACAACTGCATCCAGATGAAAACTTAACTATTTTTCTTCATTGTGCAACGGGCGCAAGAGCCACTTTTGCGGCAGAGCAGCTTAAACGTGTTGGTTACACTAATGTGTGGGTTATTACCTGTAAGTTAGACGATATTTGCAGTGCCTTTTAGTTTGTAGTGACTAGTCGTTTGTAGTTTGCTGTTACAAATATTGAAACAAGCATCACTTGCTAATGTTTACACCCAAGGGGGGACGGCATCTGCGTTAATAACTTCGTCGTAACTAGGTCTGTGTCTAACAATTGCAAATTCATTGCCTTTGACCATAACCTCGGGTGCTAACATTCGAGTGTTATAGGTCGAAGCCATGACGGCACCATAAGCGCCACAGCTCATGATAGCGATTAAATCGCCAGTTTTTGATTCACTAACTTGTCTATTTTTTGAAAAGGTATCATCTG
>JAESPR010000077.1 GCA_016765685.1 Colwellia sp.
CAAGATATTATTGTAAACTATAATGATGAAATTTTTACTAATTTATTTTCATTTACAATTTATTCCCATATACAACTAAAGGTATTCTCTATGACTGTAGTAATCGCATTAATTGTGTTTGTTGTTGGCGCTGTTGTTGGCTTTTTGGCTAATCACTTTTTATCGTCATCTAATCAAGAGCAACGCAAACTGGCCGAACAAGCTAATAAAAGCGAAGCGGCTTTATCTCAATATAAATTAGATGTGGCCGATCACCTTGAAAGCTCAGCAAAACTGCTAGATAAAATGAACAACACTTGCCAAACAGCAATGAAGCAAATGGAAGAAAGCACCCAATTATTACAAAGGGCAACCACAAACGAAACTGAAGGCATGCCTTTTTTCTCATCAGAAACTCAAGAACAATTAGCGCAAACCGCCGGATTAAGGCACCCTAAACGAGCTGTTAAAGAAGTGGAGTCAAGCACAGAGGCGCCATTAGACTATTCAGGTGAAGCTAGCGGTTTGTTTGTTGATCAACAACCGCAAGATACTTCAAAAGTGGGTTAGCCTATATTGAACTTAGACAGTGAATTAGAAATAAAGTGTTACAAATGCCTATTTGGTATTGGTGAACTTAATTATTTTCGTTGAGTCTATTTGGGGGTATATCTACTTTACACCAAGTTGATTAAATTAAGTTTTAGGAGAGTTTATTTCAAATGAAAAAATTATTTATTGTACCGTTATCCGCAATTTTCAGTGCCGCTATACTTATTAGCTCGTTAATGCCCTCAACGGCTCATGCTTTTTCTATTTGGCCCAGCAGTGTTGACGGACAAACGATGCCAAGCCTTGCTCCTATGCTTGAAAAAGCTACACCTGCGGTCGTTAGTATTGCCGTAAAGGGGACACATAAAGTAAAACAAAACGTGCCCAATATTTTCCGTTTTTTTGGTAATCAGAGTCAAAATCCAAATCAAGTACAACAACGTCCTTTTCGTGGTTTAGGCTCTGGTGTTATTATTGATGCTAAAGAAGGTTACATTGTTACTAATAATCATGTTGTTGAAAAAGCTGATGAAATACTGATAACCTTGAAAGATGGCCGTCAAATTGAAGCTAAAAAAATAGGCTCTGATGCCGACAGTGATATCGCCTTGTTGCAAATTGATGCTGACGACCTAATTGCAATAAAAATAGCCGATTCTGACAAATTACGCGTTGGAGATTTTGCTATCGCCATTGGCAGCCCTTTTGGTTTAGGGCAAACCGTTACTTCAGGTATTGTTAGCGCTTTAGGACGTAGTGGTTTGAATATTGAAGATTATGAAGATTTCATTCAGACCGATGCTGCTATTAACAGTGGCAACTCGGGTGGCGCGTTAGTGAACTTACGTGGTGAGTTAATTGGTATTAATACTGCTATTTTAGGCCCTAATGGCGGTAATGTTGGTATTGGTTTTGCTATTCCTAGCAATATGATGCACAACTTAGCCAAGCAAATTATTGAGTTTGGAGAGGTTCATCGTGGGGTGTTAGGAGTGTCAGGTCGTAGTGTTAATAGTGACATTGCCAAAGCGATGGAATTAGATACTAACCAAGGCGGTTTTATTGAGCAAGTAATGCCAGACTCAGCCGCTGATGAAGCCGGTATTAAACCGGGTGATGTCATTATTAAAGTTAATGGTAAGTCTATAAAAACCTTTAGCGCACTGCGTGGAAAAATTGGCTCTATCGGTGCTGGGAAAAAGGTAAAATTAACCATAGTACGAAACGGCACTGAGAAAAACTTTACCGTTAAACTTAAACAATCTCAAGCAAACAACGTTGCTGCAGCAGGTATTCACCCTATATTTGAAGGTGCAGAGTTAGAAAACAATAGTAATAATAATGGCGTAATTGTCAGGAATATTGAAGAAGACTCGCCAGCAGAATTAGTTGGCTTACAATCAGGGGATTTAATTACTGCAATAAACCGTGCTCGTATCAGCAATGTTGCTGAGTTACGTAGTTATTTAAAAGATAAAAAAGGTGTTTTTGCCTTAAATATCATTCGTGATAATTACTCTCAGTATTTAATGATCCGCTAGAGTTTGATCATAAAACCCTTCTTTTCAAGCTGTTTGCTTTTTAGTTAAGTAAACAGCTTTTTATTTTAAATTACCGCAATATTTTGTGTTAAACTCGAGTTTATAATAAAAATTATTTTCGCTTTGAGAACTCTCTTTTGAAATTAAAACCTGCAATTAAGTACATAGCAAATTCAATTAGTTACGGCGTACTATTTGCAGTTGCCTTATTACTGTTAGTGCCCAACTTGAATGAAAATACATTCATAAAACAATTATTTAGTGTTGAGCAACCCGCCTCTCGTCCACTTTCCTATGCTAAAGCGGTCAGCTTAGCCAGCCCAGCCGTGGTTAATATTTATTCTGAAGATATTCAATCAAGCGCGGGTTATGGTAAAAAAGCACGTAAGACCACTACCTTAGGCTCTGGCGTGATAATGGATAATAATGGCTACATTTTAACGAATCTGCACGTTATTCAAAATGCCGATTTAATCCATGTAATTTTACAAAGTGGCCAACACTTTCCTGCTGAGCTAATTGGTTTTGATCAAATCACCGATTTAGCCGTATTAAAAGTTAACGCCAGCAATTTACCGACCATTCCACAACAAAGTAATCTGCAATCGTTAGCGGGGGACATTGTACTTGCTATTGGTAATCCACTAAACTTAGGTCAAACTGTGACTCAAGGTATTATTAGCGCTACCGGTCGAAATGGCTTGAGTAATACTAGCTATTTTAATTTTTTACAAATGGATGCGGCGATCAATGAAGGTAACTCAGGTGGTGCATTAATCAACAGTAATGGCGTGTTAGTGGGCATTAATTCACGAAAATTTACTCAATCAAATCCACAACTTAATATTCAAGGCATTTTCTTTGCGGTTCCCTATCAACTCGCAGCGAATGTAATGCGACAAATTATTGAAAATGGTCGTGTTGTTCGTGGTTGGTTAGGCATATCTGCAGAGCGTTACTTAGCCGATGCTAAAGGTTTTATTGTGCAAGCAGTTAGCCCTACAAGCCCAGCTTTCAAAGCAGGCATTCAACCTGGCGATGTAATTTATCAAATTGGTACACAGCCTATTAGTAGTATTACTCAAGCATTAGATATAGTGGCGGAAACACAGCCAAATACCTCCTTAATTTTTAAACTTTATCGTCAAGGTAAGAATATAGAAATAAGTGTTAGCATTGCTGAGTTTAAAATCTAAGCTAGCGGTTTATTAGCAATGATATATTGCTCCATTTCATCTGCAGGCATAGGTTTAGCGTAATAATAACCTTGGCCATATAAGCAATCCATTTTTTTCAGCAGCTCTGCATCTTCAATATTTTCTATACCTTCACCAACGGTTGCCATGCGAAGGTTAGTCGCTAAATCAACAATGGTTTTAATAATAGCTCTGTTGCTGCTGTGTTCGTGAACATTATTGATGAAAGAGCGATCTATTTTTAATACATCAATAGGAAAACGATGTAAATAACTTAAGCTAGAATAACCAGTACCAAAGTCGTCAAGTAGAATTTTCACTCCTAAGCGCTTTAACGCGTTCATATTCGAGAGCACTATCTCAGTGTTTTCTAACAGTGCCCGCTCCGTTAATTCAACTCTTAAATGCTCAGGTTTCAAGCCTGTCTCTTGCAAAATATGTTCAATATCATCGGGCAAAGTAGTACTAAAAAATTGATTACAAAACAAATTACAACTCACGTATAAATCATGACAAGATAATTGCTCTTGCCAAATCTTTAACTGTTGACATGACCTTTTTAAAATTTGCAAATCAATCGCTTGCACCAAATTTGTTTCTTCAGCTAGTGGAATAAAGTCATTAGGTAATACAAAGCCTCGCTTGGTACTTTGCCAACGCGCCAACGCTTCAAAACCTTTTAACTCTTCATTTTCTAACTTCAAAATTGGTTGGTAATAAGGGATGAATTCTTGCCATTCAATTGCTTCTCTAATATCTGCTTCTAATGACAGGGCATTTTGCACTCTTTGGTGCATGCTAGCATCAAATACTTCATAACGCCCTTTGCCACTATCTTTGGCATGGTACATGGCCGTATCTGCATCACGCAACATGGTGTCTGCATCATCATAACGCTCGTCACTGAACAAAATACCAATACTGGTGCCAGTAAAGACTAATTGGTTATTAATGGTAAAAGGCTCGCTGAGAAACTCAGTAATACGTTGAGCTATTTCGAATGCTTCATTATCAGATTCAAGATCTTCGATTAAAATAACAAACTCATCACCCCCTAACCGAGCAACAGTGTCTTTGCTACGTACAATAGATGACAACTCATATGCGATCAGCTTTAAGAGAGTATCGCCAGCTTGATGACCTAGACTGTCATTGACCATTTTAAAACGATCTAAATCTAAAAATAAAATAGCAAAAGATAAATCAACTTTACGTTTATTGCAGGCAATAGCGTGATTTAGTAAATCAAGAAATACGGCTCGATTAGGCAAGCCGGTTAAACTGTCATGGGAAGCGGTATGTTTTAATCTTTTTTCCGCTTGTTTACGTTGCACAATTTCTTCTTCTAGAGCGAGTGTTCTCAGTTTAACTTGTTGCTCTAATAAGTCATGACTTTGCCTTTCTATCACTGAAATTTCTCGACGCTTGATCGCCGCAGAAACATGGTTAGAAACAAAATTAAGCAGTTCGGCATCTTGTTGATGGTAGGTAGTTTGACTGGTATAACTTTGAATAACCATTACCCCTAACAACTGCCCTGAGTATATTAATGGTACACCTAACCACGAATGCTCTCCCACAGTAGGCTTTCGTGCTTTACCTGCTTCAAATAAAGTTTTCATATCGTCTTCTGTCAGTAACACAGTTTTCTGTTGACGAATAACTAATTCAGAATAATGATCAGAAAGCTTTCTTGTTTGAAAAAAATCTTTGGGGTGATTTGACTCTTCATCCACTACATAAACATATTCTAGGGTATCGCTTTCTTGATCGTATTTAGCAATAAAAAAGTTGGTCGCGTTAATAAGCTGGCCAACAATGTTATGCACTTTTGAATAAAAAACATTAATGTCAAAACTAGCATCATTAGCGAGTTCAGATATACGGTATAACGATTCTTGCAATAATTCTGATTTTTCTCGTTCTCGAATTTGTGCCATTAACTCTCGTGTTCTAGCATTAACCGCACTGGTTAAACGTTCTTTGTCTTGCAAACGAACCATAGCACCAACTACATGCTGGCCAGCGAAGGTGAGCATATTCAAGTTTTGTTCACTGTAACGCGTTTTTTCACTATAACTTTGTACTACCATCACCCCGATAACTAAATCATTATGCAATAATGGGATACCCAGCCAGTCTGTTCCTGCACTGCCATATCGCTTAATTTTACCATTTTCTTGTAACTGTTTTTCTAATGCGGGTGTAACCAGTAGGGGCTGCAAAGATTCAATAACTAAATGAGTAAAAGAACCAGAAAAATCTTGGTAATCTAAAGTGCCTTGGAGTCTTTCATCTTTTTCATCAACATAATAAACAAATTCTAGCGTAGAAAAAGTTTGATCATAGCTGACAATATAAAAATTTTTCGCCGTCATTAATGAGGCAATTGTTCGATGAACTTGAGGGTAAAAGTCGTTTAAACAGTCACATTCTTGCGATAATTGATTCAAGCTAAACAAAGCACTATAACGACGTTGTAAGTCTTGATATTGCTGTTGTACCGCGAGTAATTCTTTGGCTAATGTTTCAGTTTCATTAATTACTGACGCATTATGTTTAGGTACTTTATTTTTTTTGCTCATTACTACATTTTCTATGTTTTTTTTGGGATGCGCATTCGTCATAAATAAGAAATTGCTATTGTCATTAACACACTTGAAGTCAGAAAAACGATTAGATGGACATAATGGCCTTTTCTTAAAAAAAAATCCACTTTAGCATTCAAGCTAAAGTGGATTTTTTAAAAAGCACGATAACAACCAACTAATTACTGCTCGCTTCTCTGTCCATGTTGGTTATTATTTCTTCGGTTTTGTGTTTATTTCCACAAATAGCCGTTTGTTTTTCATCTCGGTAATAACGGATGTCTATACAGTCTTGTTGGTACCTTCGCTCAAGCTCAGTACGAATTAAAGGCTGACCTTTAGCATTCACTATTTTCCGATGTAAAACCTGGCATTGTTGAATTTGTTCCGACGCTAAAGTGATGTCTTCGCAAACATCATCATTGCTTGAACAACCAACCAATACTAACGTAAAGCCGATAGCCAAAAAAAGTGGATGTTTCATGTTATTAATCGCCATGTTATTCGTCGCTTAATTGTTATTAAAGGTTAAGTATAAGCCGAATTATATAGCAAAATAATGGGAACAGATATTTTTTGTTAACAAACGCCAATGAAGTTATAATTAATGGAGATTAAATATTTTATTGAGAAAAACATGTCACTACCTGTCGTTGATTACACTGCTAAAGATGCGCCAAGACTATTTGTTAACAGCTTAAGAGAAACCGGTTTTGGTGTGTTAATTAATCACCCAATAAAACAATCTTTAGTTAAGTCTATTTATCACAACTGGCAAACATTTTTTAATGGCCAAGATAAACAAAATTTTACCTTTGATACTGAGAAACAAGATGGTTACTTTTCTTCTGAAATATCAGAAACAGCCAAAGGCCATGCTCAAAAAGACATTAAAGAATATTTTCATGTTTACCCTTGGGGTCGCATTCCCGAGCCCTTAAAAGAAGAAATACTCCATTATTACCAATTGGCCTCAGCTTTAGCGGGTGAATTATTAGATTGGGTCGAAGAATATAGCCCTGAAGATATAGCAAAAAATTATTCTCAAGCATTATCAAACATGATCAAAGACACCCCCAATACTTTATTACGTGTTTTGCACTACCCGCCATTAACCGGTGATGAAGAAGTGGGCGCGATAAGAGCTGCAGCACATGAAGACATTAATTTACTGACCATATTGCCCGCAGCAAATGAGCCCGGATTGCAGGTACAAAATAAAGACGATAGCTGGTTAGATGTTCCGAGTGACTTTGGTAACTTAATCATCAATACGGGCGATATGCTGCAAGAAGCATCGAAGGGTTATTTTCCTTCAACAACGCACCGAGTCATTAACCCAAGTTGCAAGGCAAGCACAAAATCGCGCATTTCGTTGCCACTTTTTTTACATCCGCGTAGTGAAGTGAAATTGTCAGCGCAGCACACCCAAGCAAGCTATTTACTTGAACGTTTACGAGAGCTTGGCGTTAAGTAACGGCTTAACCATGCTTTAATTTTATTGAGTTACATGCCTATGTATATTACTCAGGATGGGGCTGTAGGTCGATGCTTGCCTCGACAAAAAACACTTTTGTCGAGCCTCGCTGTGCTCGTGTCAACCTACCAAATGATATATTTTCATTTTATGTCATTTACCTGAAAGAAGTGCATAGGCACGTTGAGTTAAGGTATTATTCGCGGTGATTTTTTATTTAGAGCAAGTCACTTAGCTTAATAAATTGACTTTCGCCCACAAGCAAATCTTTATCTAAAACAAAATGACCTATTGATGTTCGGTGTAGTGCTGTAACAGGATTGTTAAACCGCCCAAACATCCTTTTTATTTGATGATAACGTCCTTCGGTTAAAATTACTTCGGCTTGGTATTGGCTTAAAATATGAAGTATGACTGGTTTAGTAGTGATTTTTTCATAATCAAAATACATACCTTTAGCAAAGGCTTTAATATAATCATTGGTTAATGGCTCTTGTAACGTTACCAAGTAATGTTTGGTTACTTTATTTATTGGGGAAGTTAATTGCTCAGACCAACGGCTGTCATTAGTTAATAACACCAAACCTGACGTATTTAGATCTAATCGCCCAACAATATGCAAACTTGCTTTCTCATCGGCTGTTAATAGCTCACTAAGTAAATCAATCACCGTTTTATGCTGCTTATCTTTGGTAGCACAAACGACACCAACCGGTTTATACAACATAATATACAACGCTTGGTGCTGCTGTATGATTTTATCATCAAATGAAATAACAGAAAATTTATCAATCGGTTGAGCGATATCAGTGGCGATAACATTGTCAACACTGATGCGTTTTTGAGCCAGTAATAATCGTACTGCTTTGCGATTTACTTGGCATTTTTCACTAATAAAACGATCAAGGCGAGCACGGCTAATAGACATAATAAAATAGGGCTAAGCTAACAGCTAAATTGCTGTTAGTTTCACTTGTTTAGCAATAAGATTAAGCACTTTTCGTAGTTTAACCTGCAATAAACCCGCTAGCAGTTTATCTTGCTGGTTTAATAAAGCTAACTCGGTTGCAGTAATGGCAATATAACACCTTAGCGCTTGTGATTTTTTACTCTTTTCAACGTAACTAAAAACATCATCAGAATAAGTTTTAATTTTATTTTGTTGCATAAACTTTTGTTGCTCAGCAAAGCCTTGTGGTGTTGCTAAATGTAATTGTACAAATAAAATATTATCTTCATCACCATACCAATTTGCACTCATGGTTTGAAAGTTAAACTGCGCTTCAAGTTTGTTACACGCAGCAGTAATTTTTATAAATTGCTGCTTTAAATCATCGCAAATATGGATGGTAATAGGTAATGGCTCGGTCATAATAATGTTAACTTTTTAATAACTACCCAAATCAGTATCTAGGATTTTACTGGTTATTCACTAATTTCTGGATGAATTCTTTTTCAACTATTGGCGTTGACATATAAAAACCCTGACCTTTATCGCAACCTAGTTCTTTTAAAAAAGAATATTGTGACTCGGTTTCTATTCCTTCTGCAACAGTTTGTATTGAGAGCGACTTAGCGACTTTAATTATTGCTTCTAAAATAATGGTATTGTTTTTACCTTGTTCGAGGTTATTTATAAAGCTCCGATCGATTTTTAACATGTTCAAAGTAAAATAATTGATATAACTTAACGACGAATAACCTGTACCAAAGTCATCAAGTGCAATTTTTACTCCCATCGAATGATAAATTTGAATAGTATTTTGGGTATTTTGAATATTACCAACAATAGTTTGCTCGGTTATTTCAAGACACAAATAGCTTAATAACTTGGGCGTTTGTTTATAATGATATTTTATACGAGCAATGAGTTCAGGCTCTGAAAAACCTTTACCTGATATATTGATACTTAAACAAAAGTCGCTAGGAAAACGATCCCTATGCAAGCCTAAAAAAGAGATAGCCTGATCAAGCACATATAAGTCTAATTTAGATAAATAACCTGCTCTTTCTAATTCAGGAAGAAACACATCTGGCATTACCAATCCATGTTCTGGATGTTGCCAACGAATGAGGGATTCAGCACTGGTAATCACATCAGTCTTTAAGTCAACAATGGGTTGATAAACCAAATACAGCTCTAGTTTTTCCATGGCGGCTAAAAAATCACAGTCAAGTTTATAACTTGATGGATGATTTGAGTCTTCACTTTCTTTATAAAGCACAGCTTGATTACGACCATTAAGTTTAGCCCTATACATGGCTTCATCAGCCTGAACTAATAGTTCTGTGGTCGAAATTTCGCCTTGATCAAATACCGTAATACCAATACTGGTTGAGATGTTAATTTTCGCACTGTCAATGACCATTTTCTGTTGAACTGTATCAATAATATTAAGGGAAATTTTTTCAACATCGGCACTATTAACAAGGTTTTCTAATAATACCGCAAACTCATCCCCTCCTATACGGCATAATGTATCTGACTCTCGAATGCATAAATTAATGCGAGCAGATACCTCAATTAAAAGCTGATCACCAACATGATGGCCATAATTATCATTAACTTGTTTAAAGCGATCTAAATCTAAAAATAAAACGGCAATAGAAAGACCTTCATTTCGCTTTGCTTTAACAATAGCTTGCTCAACCCTATCAGTAAAAAGCAACCGATTGGGCAGTTTGGTTAGCGGGTCATGCAATGCTAAAAACTGCAACTCTGATTTCGTTTGCATTCTTTCTATGGCATTGTGAATATGTTTTGCAACAAAGATAAGTAATTGTTTATCCTTTTGAGTAAAAATATAGCCATTAGTATAACTTTGAACGACAACTATGCCTCTATTTTGTTCATCGCCAAAAGGCACTCCTAACCATGCTTGGGGTAACGAGCCAACAAGATAGAGTTCTTTATTGTTAATTTTTGTTTCTATTTCTGATTTATAAATAAGCAAAGGAATGTTATTTTTTAATACATAGCCCGAAATACTAGGAATTGAAGATTCCAGTGAAATAATTTCATTTTTTTCAACTTCATCGTTTTCATCAACACAATAAGGTAAACAAAAAGATTTTTTATCATCTGAGCGTAAAGCAATATAAAAGTTATTAGCAAAAGTCAGCCGGCCAATAGATGAATGCAGTTGATGATAAAAATCATCTATATTTTCAGTTGTAAAAATCAATTCCGCTATTTCAAACAAACTGTCTTGAATTTTACCACTGTACTCTAGTTTGATAATCACTTGTTCTAATTGAGAAATCATTTCAAAACGAGATATTTGGGTGGCAATCAAAGAAGCAATAGCCAGCACACTTTTCAAGTGTTCTTTAGTATAAAAATTCACCTCAACATGCTCGGAATCTATCACACCAATTAATTTATTATCGACTAACATAGGTACGGCTAATTCAGACAATCTCACTTGATCATCGACAATATAACTAACGTCTAAACGGGTATCTTTTATAATGATAGGCTGAAAAGACACTGCGACTTTACCAACAACCCCTGCTCCTAGTGCTATTTCTATTGGTTCAAAAATTTCATATTCTTTCGGGTTTTTATGCCCAAAAGTTGCCGATTGAACTAACTTGTTTTTCTGCTCATCAAAAAGATAAATAACCACATCTTCAAAGCCTAATTTAGCCACAACATTTCTAGCTGCATGCCAAATAATTTCATCAATAGAATTCATAGAAAGCAGATCAACTGCAAAAGTGCTGACAATATCTAGATATGGTTGATTGGTTGTTGTTGTTCTATTTTTTTTCTGCATAGGAGGAAGCTTTAGCTTAATAAAATAACCTGTTGTTATGATTATAGTAGAAAGTAGATAAGTTTCTATTTGAGTTGAAAAAATTATCGAACCACTTAACTTTTAATAGTTAAGTCAAAAAATGAAGAAAAAAAACCTCTACATCAACAAAGATATAGAGGTTTTTCTTTGAAAAAGTGAGCTGACGTTATAAGTCAACTCAAGAAAAGTAGATAACCAACTGTTTTACTTATTTATTTTTATTGGCTCTATATATTTCAGCCCAAAGACCTCTAGTTAGGTGGCCAAATTTACCATACCACTACAATACCCTATACACCTTCAACTGATTGAGCCTCTGCCTCCATATGCCTTATCCAATCTTTATTTAATTCGCGTAGCCTATCTTCTATCTGTTTTGGAAACTCTCCATCATAGATGCCTGCAGCTCTCAGTTTTTGAACCCCTCTACTGCGTATATTTATATCTGGATCAAGCATGCCAACCACAACTTTCCCTATACCACTTGCTATAACTCTCTCTGCACAAGGGACCTTCCCTTTACCACGGGCAGTGCAAGGCTCTAACGAAACAAAAAGAGTGCACGTACTAAGGTTTAGGTCATTTCGTTCTTTTTTTATATCTTCAAGTTGTGTTAGTAACCTGTATTCAGCGTGCTCTCCATTCCCTTCGTCTCCCCCTCGGTAAGTTGTTAAAATAACCTCAAAGTCGTTATCAACCAAAATGGCACCAACATACGGATGCATCCTTGAATCCTCATGGGTTGACTTTGATGCTATTTCCACGGTTTTTTCCATCAGGTGAAGCTTTAGTGGTGCAGTATTTGAATACCTTCCTTCAAATGGCCTCTCAAGATACTCCTCTAGTTTTTCTTCAACTATATTAATCATCTCGTCAGAGTCTTCATAATAATTAGTATCTGTACCACCGACTGTAATTACATTCGTTCCTTTCTTAATTAAGGTAACAAAACTTTTATTCAATGACTTTAGATAGCCTTGGTAAAACATCTGACAAGACGAATCATTTTCAACATCAATTATCGTCAAATAGGAACTTCTTAGTCTCTGAGATACGGTTTTGGAAACAATAGGTCCCTTTAATAGCTCTGTAAATTTTACAAAATTGTAATTACCAAATCCTTTATCTCTTAGCAACTTGCACAATAACTTATATTTATGATCATAGTTTTGGTCCGTAATGAATGTAATAATCTTTGAGGTCACCGGTTTTCTTTCTTCCTGCTCAAGGATACTCTCATATTGGGAAAGAAAAGTTTCGGCATCAAATTTGTTTAAGATAACGTAGTCATAAATATGTGGGTTATTACAATAGTCGTAATAGTCATTTTCTGTTCTTGAAGAACGTTTCTCTATGTCAATATCTGTTCTTCCTAATTCGATCATTCTTTTTTTCAAATCACTACCACTAAGAATATTTTGAAGATATATTGAAAATGCCGATGGATAAGCCTTCATTAGGTCTTTAACTACGCGAGGATTTCTTACGACGATAATAGGAGAACTCCCGCGTTCTAGAACATAATCTATATCTTCTTTCTGAATCCCATAATATTCATTCTCGTACTTATAATGATATTCACACTGTTTTACTGACCATTCTTTTACATTAAAGTGTAAGTCAACAAAATTATTGGAGTTTTTCTCATAAGTACGATGAGGGCGCGTTGAAAGCTTTTTAATAGGTACTATTGTTTTGTCACGAGCATAAAGATGTTCAAGTAAAAATGACTTCCCTGCACCAGATGCGCCAGCGACGATTATCAGCCTGTTCATTATAGTTCCACCCCTTCATAATAGTTTAATAGTCTAAATATTTGATCAAAAAGGTCTTCTTGCGAACTTTCGAATATTAATACATGGTCAAAATAATTGTAGTTTTTAAGAAACATGTTAATTGCTTTGTCATACTGTGAAATTCTATTTTCAATATACTCTGTCGAATTCCCAAGAACTATTTGTTCTTTATGGTATTCTTCTACATTCAAAGAAGAATGTATGAAAACTATTTTTATCACGCTTCCGAACATTGCTAGTAGTTTGTTGATAGCCCTAATATTACTTACAACGATTACTTGAGCCACTTCATCATTGATATTGTTCCAAATATCAAATGACTTAATACCATACTTGTTCTCGTAGTTTTCATAAGTAATATCGCAACCAGCTAAATCGTAGTCGTTATCATCAGAACATATCATTTCATTTCCATCATCTGACTGACGTTCCCGTGATGTATGCTTAGGGACAATTCGAGCATGAAGCACTCCCATGTCATTCACTGCTTGAATTAACACATCTTTACCTGAACCAGGAACCCCCACAATAAGAAATATTCTTGTTTTGGTTGTCATGTTAAATAAATATCCTTTTAGTGGATGACTTTGATAACGTATCAATAATACTTGATATTTGGTGATCTAATTGCGCAACATCCTTACTATTTACTATCACATGGTCAAAAAGGTATATATTTTCTATATAGATACGATATATGGACTCTGCCTTTTTCAATCGTTTATTTATTATATTTTGATCAGCAACACCTCGAGTGTCAGAAACGAGTTTATGGGTATCGTAGCTAGGAGGTTCCCTATATATGAAAACTGTTGTAGATATTTCACCAAAAATCCTTCTTATTTCAGAAATTGTGCGAACATCATTAATTACAATAATTGGTGACTGGCCTTTAGACAAAGCTTCTGTTATCGATTTTGAATCTATCCCATACCTCACATCATATTGCTGGTATACAAGGTTACAGCTGCTAGGAATTTCACTACAAGTTAGAATTTCTTCAGGTGAGTCGTCATCCCGTGGGTCTCGGGTAGAATATTTAGGAATAGAAACAGGGTTATATCCTATTCTTTTATGCTCTTTGAATAACTGGATTGCAGTACTTTTCCCTGCCTGTGAAGGCCCTGTTAGAGTAATCAATTTAGGCATTACAATGTCTCGGAAATCACTTTTGAAAACTCATTAAGGTGCTTTCGCAACTTGGATGTTAGCGCATACTCAAGATCGGGGGTAAATTTCGGCGATTGGTCTTTGAAAATATCGTCGACCTTCATCCCGTTCTTACTTCTGTCGTAAACAGTTTTTAATTGTGATGGTTTGATGAGCATGTAGGAAGAATTTTTGAAATCGTTGAGGCTTTCTAACGATATTTCATCAGAAAGAATAAATAGATAAGTATCAGCAATTACTTCGTTATTTTTTTTGCTTCCATCGGGTAAAATCCTTGGAGAAGTAGTTCTATAATGCCCTGGCAGTTTGAAAAAAACCCATTTATCTTTTAGGTTCTTAATTTCTTCAAAAGGATATGTATTACGTTTGTCATATCGCCAATCCCCCAAGAATAGTATGTCACTATCATTTGTTTTTATGAATTGGTTGCCTATGTTCTCATCGGTTATCAACTCTTCAATCACTTCCCTTGGAACTGTTTTTGAAGTATCAACATCTTGAATGTAGTCTGCATGTCCGCCTACGGATTTATCCCACATTCCTTGGTTATCTTTGGCATTACTAGCCCTTTTGTGTATTAGCAGTCGACCCTCTCGGTCAAAAATATAAACCCAAACGACAAGTTTGATGAAATCACTATCGTAAAAAGAGCTTCTTGGAAATATGCCGCGCCTAATTCTTTCCTCATCAAAGAGTTCTATCGTTTCAGTTACTTCTCCTTTTTTGTTTTTATAAGGGGTTGAATATTTCCTTCCCACATTCTTATCGAGCATTAGCTTCTTGTACTGAATTAACTCATCGTAAGATTCATTTTCTTCATCAATTTTCGTATAATTATTGTTTGGAAAAAGCACCCAATTATTAACGTAAATTTCGCCATCAATTACAACCATTCTAGTAGGGATATCAAGGTAACAAATTTGCACATCGATCTGCATAGGGTTATTACTAAGGTCAAAATTAATTATTTTGCGCTGGTCTATTATTAAATCTGAAAAAGAGATACGATCATTAAGAAGAAAGCTGTCGCTGATAAGAGATCTAGAGAATAGAAAGTTATCCGATTCGCAAAACACTTGAATAGAAACGCTGGGTTTTTCCTTTGAACAAAAATACTCCAACAGCTCTGAACCAACCCCACTAGTACCTATAACTATCACCGTTTCGTTAGCCGCAGAAAGAAGCTTTTTAATCGTATATGAGTTCATGTTATTTCCATTCTAGTTTTTGCAAATAATTTAACTTTCATTTTTGATGAATATCTGACAAAGATGAAACCGTTTCAAAAACGATAATCAAGCACCTTTTAAACAAATCTTTAATATCGAAGAATAACCGACTATTAGTTAACTTGTTAAAACTGATATAACACTCTGCCCAGTAAGGTAGCGTTTTATAGGTATTTGACCATTAAGCTAAATGTGAATTTAGTAATGAAATGAAAGCATTATATTTTAAGCTCGGAGCAAACCTTAGCTTCCTATCTAAAAACAAAAATTTCACAATAGTAAAATATAAAGCTGCTTCCATAATATCAATATAACAAGTTAATCATTAACTTAACCCAGAACCTAGAATATATAAACCCTTAAGATCCATATTTTTAGCATTTTCAGTACAATTTAAAATTATGTTTGAGGAAGGTAATTCAGCGCCAGATTTATTTTTAAGATTATGTTAGCGACTAGAGTATAAGTAGCAAAAACGTCATTTTTTATAAAATCAAAGTATGCTTTCCGTTCTATCCTCCCCTTGCTATCCCAATGAACAACAGTGAAGTCATGCTATTCTCGCCTATTAATCGACTATTTCCGATAAGTTAAGGCTGCAAAACTGTACCTACCGCCGTTGTAAAAACCAGCTCAAATTTAACTTCTTCTTTTGTTAATTTAAACAGATAAACTGAGTTGCCCCCTGCTTTCTAGCAGGTTTACTTTATCAAGATCTTTTTATCCAGGAGGCTAAGTTTTTTTAACAACCAAAGGTCTTCAATACTTGCAATGATCCGAATCATCCCACCGAATTGATGACAGGTCTAGATTCGCAATTATTTACCACAGGCGTTGATACCGGACGATATATGAAATGAGCTTTCTAAAATGTAGTTTACATACCTGCGCACATACAAAGCTATGGCGGGGAAGAATGGCGACACTTGCCATTAATAGCGCAATATTATTGTTCAGCCCACCTTTAACTAAACTCGAAAACTATGGATTTATTAAGTTTTAGCTAACTAGTAATCAATCAGCTAAAAATATCGTTTAACATTAAAAAATGGATAATAAAATGTTACTGTATATATTGTCAGTGTACATTTTAAGTATAGTCAAAACAGCCGTGTTTTTCGTTGCCTATCAGTGCCTGTTTTAAATCTTGAGGCTAACTAAATAGCCAGTTAGTGTGGAGTTCTAAGACCCAAAACAGATGGTAAAAAATCATGTCAGAAAATATTGGCTACATAAGAGTTTCAACAGCAGAGCAAAATACTGAACGTCAATTGCTTAATGTTCAGCTTGATAAACGCTTTACAGATAAATGCAGTGGCAAAGATACGAATCGACCACAGTTAAAGCAGCTAATTGAATACGCCCGAGAAGGGGATATTGTTCATGTGCATGACATCAGCAGAATGGCACGCAATACTGAAGATTTACTGCGGTTGGTTAAAGAATTTACAGAGCAAAGCATTAGCCTTCATTTTCATAAAGAACATCTTGAGTTCAATGGTGAGAATAGCCCGATGCAACAACTGATGCTAACTATGTTAGGTGGGATCTACCAGTTTGAACGAGCCATGATTCTAGAACGTCAACGCGAAGGTATTGAAATTGCTAAACAAAAGGGTGTTTACAAAGGCAAACCTGTTAATGAAACGCTCCATGAACAAATCAGACAGAAGTATGCTGAAGGACTAAATAAATTGCAGATAGCCAAAACCCTTGGCTGTGCCAGAGCAACCGTCTATAAGGCTTTAAGTACAACTTAGCACTTTTCAATAAGCAAAAAAAACGTTCACCTGAAATCAAGTAAACGCATTATAAAACATGAAACACTAAGGGAAATAAAAGTCTTCACATAGTAAGTGCGCCTAAAGGTATTAAAGTTCCCTGCCCCACCAAGAATAATTACATTTAGACCGTTCCCACCACTTTGAAGACATAAGGCTTTAGTACCATAACGACAACTTTAGAGCTGTAAGCTGTCATAAATTGCGAGCCAAAATCACTATATCTAGCAGTCACAATGAGCCTTGAATCGACATAAGCAATCGATGGTTACGAAAGTGTTTTTTAGTCGCTTTTATTGCCAGACTGTGCCAAAAACTGACAATCAATTTTTCACCAATATTAATATCGATTATCATATTCCGACTGAAATCTTTCACCAACCAAACCGATTCTTCAGCAACGTAGTATTTACAAGTTTATAGGTTATAGTTAAACTCTATATTCGGAAGGCGAAAGCATATTAAGCGAAGTTATTAAGTGTTTTAGCCAGCCCATAAACAAACGTTATGTGCCTGTGTTGTTACGGCTCACCATTGAGGCGAGCACAAAACACTGTGAGGTTGCTAGAGTTAAGACCGAGAAGCAGGCCACAAAAAATGGAAGGTAATATTCGATGCGGAAAATTGAACGGACTCTAGTACTCCTTTTCCTATTTACTATCGGTCTTTCCGGTTGTTTCCAGAAAACCATAAAAGAGCTTGTCGATAATAAATTCCCACCAGTTGACGCCTCACAGTATCGAGAGAAAGCCATTTCAACGAGCGCCGCGTCTCTAGAGGTGATGGAGTCTCCTGATGTAGCGGCTGTTTTGCGACTTGATGACATTCGCAAGACCTTAGAGGAAACGGATATTCTCAAGAAAGCGAACGTGAAGAATGTTCGAATAAAGGGGGACAATCAGCTACTTCTCGCTGACGTCCAGATAGACGGCATTTTCACGTCTTCTATGTTCCCAAATATGGACGTCGAAAGTGCGTCCTTCCTCGATTATCTAAAGCCTAATCTCGTTGGTGTGCTTAAGATCGGCGCTTCGATCACAAGTGCCGTTGCTGTAGCCAGTGGGACGGATCTATCGCTTGAATTTCAGCTTCTTCCGCTATTCCGAGAAATTCGGATTGAAGAGCTGACAGTTACCGAAGGCGTAGAACTTGCCAAATCAGCGGACTTTATTGCCGGTATCATAAACAATTTCGCAGACAATATTTCCGGAGAACTCAGCCGGGCCAAGTTTGCAAAGCTCACAGTGCCCGCCTCTCCGGTCGAGTCGTTTGAAACATCAACAGACGACTCTAAGACCTTGGACGATGGAAGCAAGATTGATGTTTCGCAAACGGGTCAGCAGGTTTCGTCTCCGGTTTTTGTTAAGGCAATCGCGTTCAAAATCAACTCCAAGGACATCTCTGTGCTTGTCGATCTCGCCCCGAATGGAGAGACGGTATCAACGCCAGCGGTATCTGGCCCTGTTCAAGAATTTTCCATCTTCGAAGCTATATTTGATCGCCGACTTGGCGAATTGGTGGCGACGAGTGAGCGTCCTGATGCGACTTGGGCTGCTCTTTCCAAATCAAGTCTCTCGCATCTGATTAACACCAGTTTCCAGCAGGCAAATCTATGTATTGATGTTGAGGCAACTGTTCCGAGGCAAGAGTTCTCGGAGAAAGTCGATATTCCGGATGAAAATACGGTTGATTGCACAGCGACGCGTAATTGCACGCCAACACGGGATTGTTCCTTTAGTGGTATCGAATGTAAACAAACTAGAGATTGCTCAGGAGGACACATCGATTGCGGAGGGTATGAATGGTATCAAGCTCCAGACAAAATCAGATGTGAGGTTGAAAAGAAGGCGTGGAAAGTAGATTGCGAGCGTATAAAGTCGCAGAATAAAGGATTTTGCGAAGTCAATAAGAAAGCAAAAAGTATCGACTGTGAGCGCCTTAAGTCGCAAGAAAAAGGCATCTGTGAAATTGAAAAGACGGGAGAAAAACTTCTTTGCGAAACAGGCAAGGAAGCTTTGAAGCGTCTGTCAAGAACAGGAAATATCGCAAATGTCGATGGTTTTGCTCAGGCAAAAGGGCGACTGAGCATTTGTGCGCACAAAGTGGTATTCGACCCGAAGCTGGCAAACCTCAAAATGACGCTGGGCATCGAGGGGCAGGCGGATGTACGGGTCGGTGTAAAATGGGTGCCGCTGGACATCCTGGGGCATTTGATGTGTCCGTTCCAATGGTCGGAGCATAAGGATCTGAAAGTAACTGTTCCAAGCCAAAACTTCGATGTTCGAAGTGCTGTCAAATACATCCCCAAGGAGGAAAGTTTCTGGATTACCGTTGAAGTGGACACTTCTGATCTAGAAGTGGAACTGAGGCCCAATCCACGAGACCTAATTTTAAAAAGTTACAATATGAAGCTGGCGTGTCCTCTCATAGGAGGGTTCCTTGTGAACAATGCATCAGTGGTCGTAGTCGCGTCCGAAGCTGTGCCAGAGTTGCAAGGGAAGTTCACATTTCCTGGATACAAGCGAAAGTACGAGTTTGAAGTGGAGCCGATCGTATTCGACATACCAAACTCTAAAGGGCAAGGTAAGGTTTTCTTGAAAAGCACGGAAAACGCGCTACTCATTTATGGTCGGCACGTTCAGTAGGGACATGAGCATACGTCATGCACCACTTGCGTACACCTGGTAACTTAGCCTCCAAAATGAAGTACTAAAATAATAAGGGCAGACTAAGGGACCAAAAAACGGTCGCTTATCGCTGATTGTTCAGCACCTGTTGGTGGCGTTCCATTTAACCGCAGGTCAAGCTCGATAAATCTCATCGACCAGTATTTAGTAAGCTCCTAATGAACCACCTACCGGTATTTTGTAAGCACTAAGATCAGCCGTATTGGATTTATATAATGAAAGGTAACGCAGGGAGATGCCATCCTTGAGCAACATTCCCTGTTTTGTCATCCTGA
>JAESPR010000078.1 GCA_016765685.1 Colwellia sp.
AATTTTTATCGGCAAAATGAAAGTTAGCAACTAGTGCTTATCTTTCGAAGTGAAACTTTTTAATTGCTCGGCAAAAAAATCATAAGTAGTTAAACAGTATTCACAGGTCATCGAAATTTTACCTTGTTCGACTAAAATCGCTTCTACTTCGCTAGGTTCCATTTGAGTAATAGCAGCCAAGCATTTATCACTTGAGCAGCCGCATTGATAACTGACAACTTGCGGTTCAAACAGGCTGACTTTTTCTTGGTGATATAAACGATATAACAAAGCCTCAGCTTCAAGTGAAAAAATTTCATCCGCTTTAATAGTATTGGTTAATTGCGCTAAGTGTTCAAAATCACTTTGTTGCTGGGCTAAATTTTCACTACTGCCGTCACCATCAGGTAATAACTGTATCAAACTACCGGCAACTTGCTGTTTTTTATCATCACTAAATAACCATACTTGGGTAGGTATTTGTGCTGAAACTTCAAAATAGTGGGTGAAGCATTGTGCTAATGTTGGTTTGTCTAAAGCAACAATGCCTTGGTAAGGTTTACCTTGGTTAGGCTTGATGGTGATGATCATATTGCCTTTACCAAGCAGTTCTTGCAATGATTGAGCGGCACTTGCTTGCTCTGCGTCAACAATTTTTGCGATACCACGCATTTGCTGATTATTATCACCATTAACTGACATATAACCCACGGGGCCATTGCCTTGTAATTGTACGGTTATATCCCCTTCAAATTTTAAAGTAGCGGTAAGCAAGCAAGTTGCCGCCATTAGCTCACCCAGTAACAAACGTACACTAACAGGGTAATTGTGATTGTTAATAATGCTTTGATAACTTGTACTGAGCTGCACCAACTCGCCACGCACATGCATGTTGTCAAATAAATAGCGGTTTAGTACGTCGGTTGTGCTATTGGTGAACTCAGACGTGTTGGTTTGAAGCATGTAGCTAAATCCTTTCTATAAAATATTGAGGCGTATGTTATTTTACTGGAGTATATACCTATGGCACTTCTATGGCACTCCAATCCTCGCTCAATTCTGCATTTTGAAGTAACATGGCTATAAATACAAAAAATAAACGGACGTTGAATGCCTTCTTTTACCAGTAATTTTGAATGTCTCAAGCATCATGATGAATTGTTATTTCGCTTAGCCGAAACCGCCGAACGTTGTTATGCTTCTGATCCCAATACTTCACTCATCAAAATGCGACAATTAGGTGAAGCGTTAGCGCAAAATGTTGCCGCGCGTGTTGGTGTTGAGTTTGGTAAAAATATCAAACAAATCGACTTACTTCGTGAATTAGACTACACCCTAACACTTGATGAAAACGTTAAAGACGCTTTTCATAGTATTCGCAAACTGGGCAATGTTGCCAATCATGAATATCTATCTTCTAGCCATAGAGATGCGCTTAAATCTATGCAGGTGGGCTGTGCTCTTAGTGGTTGGTATCATATAACTTTTGGTGATGATAAAGCCAAGGGCTTTAAATTCAAACTTTTTGTTAAGCCCATTGACCCTTCAGAATATGTACGTGAACTTGAGCAAAAGTTTAAGTTACTAGAAGTTGAATCACAACGTTCCACCGAGCGTTTGGTTATTGTCGAGCAACTTAATCAAGTTACCAAAGAAAAAGCCCAAGCTGAAAAACAACGTGCAGATAAAATGGCACAAGAAAAAATAATTTTAGAGCAAGCTGCGGAAGAACATGAAACCAAGTTATCCGAATACAGAGCTAAAATGGACTCGGCAAATGTTATCTATAAGGAAACGTTTGCTCAGCAAGGTAAGTTAGCCCAAGCTCAAGAAATCTCAAGGGTTGAGCAATCTAACTTCCACCTAGATGAAGACGCTACTCGTGTTTTAATCGATCAACAGTTAAACGATAGAGGTTGGCAAGCTGATACCGTTAATATCCGTTATTCAAAAGGCTCGAAGCCTGAAAGAAACACAAATAAAGCCATTGCCGAATGGCCAACCGATTCTGGCCCCGCAGATTACGTATTATTCATCGGTTTAACTCCTGTTGCCACCATAGAGGCAAAGCGTAGTCGAAAAAACGTGTACTCAGCCATCGACCAAGCCAAACGTTATGCCAGTGGCTTAAAGCCTCAGAACGCCTTTGAAATAGACGATACTTGGGGCAACTTTAAAGTGCCGCTTACCTTTGCTACCAACGGGCGAGCTTATTTAAAACAACTTGAGCAAGAAAGTGGTATTTGGTGTTTAGATGTTCGTGATAACAGTAATCGTCGCAAGGCATTAAAAGGTTGGTATTCACCTAACGAAATTAAAAAATATTTAAAACAAACACCACAACAGGCCGATAAAAAGCTTGATGACATGAACTTTGCTTACGACTTAAAACTGCGTGATTATCAAATAGACGCTATTAAAGCGATTGAACAAACCATCAAAAAAGGTGAATCAAAAGCCTTAGTTGCCATGGCAACAGGTACAGGTAAAACTAAAACCTGTATTGCCTTGGTTTATCGATTATTAAAATCAGAGCGCTTTCGACGAATTTTATTTTTAGTTGACCGTTCAGCACTGGGTATACAAGCCACCGATGACTTTACTGAAGTGCGTATGGAAAACCTGCAAACCTTTGCTGATACTTTCGACTTAATGGGCATGCAAGTTAACAAGCCAGTGAGCAAAAAACCTGATGATGAAACCAAAGTGCATATTGCCACGGTGCAAGGGCTAGTACAGCGTATACTTTATCCGAGTGATAACCCTACCGAAGGCAATAATAAACCCGGTGTTGGACAATATGATTGTATAGTCGTTGACGAATGCCATCGTGGTTACCTGCTTGACAGAGAGCTAAGTGACACCGAAATAGCCTTTCGTGATCAAAAAGATTATCAATCAAAATACCGCGCCGTAATAGAATATTTTGATGCCTTTAAAATAGGCTTAACGGCAACACCAGCACTACATACCGTCGATATTTTTGGTGAGCCGGTATATAGCTACAGTTATACTGATGCGGTTATAGATGGTTACTTAACCGATCATCTACCGCCAATACGTATTCATACCAAATTAGCCGAGCAAGGCATTCATTATGAAGTTAATGAAGAAGTGCAAGTATATGATGCGGCCAATAGCAGTATTGAAACTTATAAAACCCCAGATGAATTAGCCTTTGATGTGGCTGAATTTAATCGCAAGGTCATATCGCCTAATTTTACTCAAGTAGTAACCAAGTGGCTGATAGAAAGTGATGCAATCGATCCCTACTCAGCAGCAAAAACCTTAGTCTTTTGTGTTACCGATAAACATGCCGACCAAGTCGTTGAAGCTTTTAAAGAGGCTTGCGAGCATTATCATGGTGAAATTGATGACGACGCCATTCAAAAAATAACCGGTGCAAGCGATAAACCCTTAGAAAAAATAAAACGCTTTAAAAATGACCGACTACCGAATATAGCGGTCACTGTTGACTTACTCACTACGGGTATCGACGTACCGGCAATATGCAACTTAGTATTTTTACGACGGGTAAACAGCCGTATTTTATTTGAGCAAATGTTAGGCCGAGCAACTAGGCGTTGTGACGAAATAGGTAAAGAAACCTTCCGTATTTACGACGCAGTAGATATTTACAAACAGCTTGAAAAAGTCAACTCAATGAAGCCAGTAGTAACCAAAGTAGATATTACCTTTACTGAGCTTGAACATGAATTAGCGCACTCATCGTCAACCGAGCTACAACAATTAGCCAAAGATCAATTCTTAGCTAAATTGCAAAGTAAAAAACGCCACTTAACCGATACTCAAGCCGATAACTTTGAGCGCATCGTCGGCAAAGCACCGCAAGAATTTGCCCAAGCATTAAAAGCCATGAAACTAGAGCAAGTTGCTCAGTGGTTTAGCAATCACCCAGGTTTAGGTGAATTGCTTGACATGCGCGTTCAAGGCGGCTCAGGCACTACTCAGGTAGTGCTTTCACATCACAAGGATGAAATTACTGACATTACGCATGGTTATGGCGACGGACAAAAACCAGAAGATTATTTACAATCGTTTAAAGATTTTATAAATGCTAACAGTAACCGCTTAGTGGCTATTCAAACGGTTATTCAACGGCCTTGGCAGTTAACACGCCAAAGCTTAAAAGAGCTGGCTTACGAACTAGAAAAAAACAATTTTCGTGAACAAAACTTAAACACTGCGTGGCAAGAAGTAAAAAATGAAGAAATTGCTGCCCGCATTATTGGTTTTATCCGCCAAGCAGCCATAGGTGAAGCGCTTATTCCATTTGAAACAAGAGTCGATAACGCGCTTGATAAAATTCTAACCTCGCAGCCGTGGAAAACACCGCAAAAACAGTGGTTACAAGCCATCGCTAAACAAATGAAAGCCACCACTATTGTTGATGACCTTGCCCTTGATAATGGTATTTTCAAACAGCAGCTTGGCGGTATTAAACGAGCAAATAAGTTGTTTGAACAGCCAATCACCCAAGTACTTGCCGATTTTAATTATGCACTGTGGGCTAGTTGATCGGCATATTCGTCTAATAAAAGCACAATACGCACACAAAAATCCACTTTCTTGTTCATATTCTTGTTATATGCACAAGAAAGTGCAAAAATAGGTGCGTAAACAAAGAACGTGCACAAGCAATGACTTTTAGTACTTTTAGTACTTTTAGTACTTAAATTTAGAAGGCGCTTCATTAAGGTAGTAAAGCAGTGAATTGTAATTATAACTTTATCCCACTAGCGCAACTGGGCGATATTGAAAGCAAAGCGGTATTAAAGGCAACCGCTAAGGCACACCAAGCATTAGGTGAATTAAAGGGCTTAGCCGTTACCATGCCTAATCAATACTTGTTATTGGCAACTTTGTCATTGCAAGAAGCCAAAGAAAGCTCTGAAATTGAAAATATTATCACCACACAAGATGATTTATACCGTAGCAATTATAAATCTCAGCAGTTTATTACTAGCAGTGCTAAAGAAGTACACAACTATGCTCAAGCCTTAGAAATAGGTTTTAATACCATTAATAAAACCGGCTTACTCACCAACAATACCATTATTGAAATTCAACGAATTATTGAAAACAATAATGCCGGTTTTAGAAGCCAAGGTGGTACTCAGTTAATTGATCAACAAAACGCGCAAGTGGTTTATACGCCACCGCAAACAACGCAGCACGTCATTGATTTAGGGGGTGATTTAATGAGTGACTTAGAACAATTTATTAATGACGATAGCTTAAGTGACTTTGATGACTTAGTAAAAATGGCACTAATACATCATCAGTTTGAAAGCATTCATCCCTTTTATGATGGTAATGGCCGTACTGGGCGTATTTTAAATATTTTATACCTCAGTAAACAAAATTTACTCGGCACGCCTATTTTGTATTTATCGCGTTATCTTAACCGCAATAAAGCGGAATATTATCAACTGTTGCAACAAGTAAGAGGCAATAATAACTGGGAGCCTTGGTTATTATTTATGTTAAAAGCCTTACAACTAACCAGCCAAGACACTTTAAAAACCATTAAAGGTTTAATTGCCTTAATGCAACGTTATAAACAAACCATTAAAGAAAAATTGCCAAAAATTTACAGTCACGAACTCATTAATAACTTATTTACCCACCCATACACTAAAGTTGAATTTATAACCCATGATTTAGGCATTCACCGAAATACCGCCAGTAAATATTTAAATCAGCTAGTGAATATTGGCTTGTTATCAAAGCATAAACTAGGCAAAGACAACTATTACCTAAACAGTGAGTTATATAACTTACTGTCAAGTTAACCACCAATTTTATCAGGCAGAAGCCTTCAGGAAAATAACATGAGTACCCAAGCCCTAGTCGCCAAACTCTGGAACCTTTGTAATCTTTTAAGAGATGACGGCGTAACCTATCACGAATACATTAACGAACTCACCTACCTTATTTTCCTAAAAATGGTGCAAGAAACCGATACCGAAACCGACAGTAAAACCGGTGAACAGCGCATACCCGAGGGCTACCGTTGGCAAGACTTAGAAAATTACGATGCAGCTTCACGTTTAGAAGAATATAAAAAGTTATTAATTCATTTAGGCACACACGGCTCATTAGTCACTAAAGCGATTTACGCTAATGCTAGTACTGTTATTCGTAAACCTGCCACCTTAAGTAAATTAGTCACCGAAGTAGACAAACTTGATTGGTACAGCGCAAAAGCTGAAGGCTTGGGCGATATGTACGAAGGTTTGTTAGAAATAAACGCGGGCGAGAAAAAGTCAGGCGCTGGGCAATACTTTACCCCGCGTACCTTAATCAATGTCATGGTTGAGTTAATGAAACCTAACTTAGATGACGTAATAGTTGACCCAACCGCAGGCACTGGCGGTTTCTTAATTAGCGCCCATCATTACCTAAAAGAGCATAACGACATTATGTCGTTGGGCGAAAAAGCTTACGATAAATATCAGCATAAAACCTTTTATGGCATGGAATTAGTGCCTGATACCCGCCGCCTAGCCATGATGAACTTAATGTTGCATGATCTCGCGGTAGACGATGAAAACGCGGGTATTTTATTTGGTGATACCTTATCAAGCGAAGGTCGCGCTTTGCCCGATGCCAGCCTGATATTAGCGAACCCGCCTTTTGGTACTAAAATGGGCGGTGGTATTGCTACCCGTGATGATTTAGTGCATTACACCAGTAACAAGCAACTGGCATTCTTACATTTGATGTACCACAAAATGCTTAAACCGGGTGGCCGTGCCGCGGTGGTTTTGCCCGACAATGTTTTGTTTGAAAGTGGCATGGGCAAAACCATTCGCAGGGACTTAATGGAAAAATGTAACCTACATACCATTTTACGTTTACCTACCGGTATTTTTTATGCCGCTGGCGTGAAAACTAACGTGCTGTTTTTCTCTAAGCCAACAGGTGTTGGTAAAAATAAAGCCACTTTTGATAAAAGAAATACCAAAAAGGTGTGGGTTTACGACTTACGCTCAAATATGCCAATGTTTGGTAAACGTACGGTGTTTACCCGTGATCATTTTAATGATTTTTTCGACGCGGTCGGTAATGATTTAACCACGGTAGATGATAACGCTAGAGCTGAGTTTATCCTTACTTATAAGAAAACGCATAAAGACGATGCCGACGGTTGTCGTTTACGTTGTTTTAGCCGTGCAGAAATCGCTCAGAAAGATGACTCCTTAGATTTAAGCTGGATCAAAGATGACAGTGTTGAAGATGCTGCTAATCTGCCTGAGCCTGATGTTTTGATTAATGAAGCTATGGAAGAAATGGCAGGTGCAATGACTGAGTTGCAGTCTATTCTTGTTGAATTTAAGGGTGAGGTTTCATAAATGGCAAAACATCTACCTTATAATTTTGAGAAAATTGAAAGTTTTAAAGCCGCTTTCCAAATACCGGAAAGTTGGTGTATAGAATCTGCTCAATACGCATTTAATGAGGTGCGTGATGGTACCCATGATTCACCAAAAGCGTTGGATATTGGAATTCCATTAATAACATCAAAAAATTTAAAACTTACAGGTATAGATTTTAATAACACGACGTTTATTTCTGACATAGACCATGAGGAAATATCTCAGAGATCTGCTGTAAGCCCTGGTGATTTATTATTCTCAATGATTGGTACAATAGGAAATGTAGGAATAGTAGAAAATAACGCTAAATTCAGTATTAAGAACGTTGCATTATTTCGAGAAAATCAAAAAGCATTAAATTCAAAATATGCTTTTTATTGGCTGAAAAGCAATACTTATCAAGATTATTTGGAAGCAAAGAAGAAAGGTGGTAATCAAAAGTTTGTCTCGTTAGGAGTTCTTAGAGATTCGCCCGTACTTATAGCACCACTAAAAGAACAAATCCGCATCGCCAATAAACTCGATGCACTGTTAGCCAAAGTTGATGCCGCCCAAACACGCCTCGACAAAATCCCCAATATTCTAAAACGCTTCCGCCAATCCGTGCTCGCCGCCGCTACCTCAGGTAAGTTAACCAAAGAATGGCGAGAAAATCATGAGTCTGAACATAAACGGGTGAAAATTGAGGGTAAATTTGAATTAGATAGAGAAATTGTCAAGGCAAGCAATTTACCTAAATATTGGCAATGGGTGCCTCTTGGAAATTTTGCAAAGTGCGCTAGAGGAAAGTTTTCTATTCGTCCAAGAAATGATCCTACTTGTTTTAACGGCGTTTATCCTTTTATTCAAATTGGAGATTTACCTAGAGAAGGTGGAAATATTACTTCCCATAAGCAAACCTTAAATGAAAAAGGCTACTCAGTTAGTCGTGAGTTTGGAATTGGAACAGTCGTAATAGCCATAGTTGGAGCAACAATAGCGAATACGGGCATTGTGACATATCCAGTTTGTTTTCCAGATAGTCTTGTCGGAATAAATAGCCCAAGTAATGTTGAAAATCAGTATATTGATTATCATTTGAGAGCTATTAAAGACGATATTCGACAAGCTTCCTATGCAGGTGGTGGGCAGCCCAATATTAAGCTCACAATCATCAACCCACTTCCATTACCGTTGCCTCCTTATGAGGAGGTTTTGGAAATAATCCGTCGAGTAGAATCATTATTCACCATGGCCGATACGGTTGAGAAACAATATAACGCCATGCGAAAAAACACCGACCGTTTAACCCAATCATTGTTAGCTAAAGCTTTTCGTGGTGAATTAGTGCCGCAAGACCCAAACGATGAACCGGCGGATAAATTACTGGCAAAAATAGCCGCTGAGCGCAAAGCACCCCTTGTAAGCAAAAGCAAAGCGGCTAAAAAGAAAATAAATAAAATTAAGAAAAAACCTAAATCAACAAAGCAGGTTGCATGAGCAAAGACCAAAATACACAATTGCCTTTATTTGAGTTTGATGCCGAGCATATAGCCCCTATTCAACAAGTAATAAAAACAAGGTCACCGAGCAAACATCTCCTTTTAGTAACTACATATTGTTGTTGAGTGTCGAGGTAATAAAGAAGATAAAGAGCTTGAGCTAGAATTTCGTCGAATATGTGATGGTGGTAGAGAGCAAGTAGGTAATGGCTTTAAAGGCATTGGTATGAAAGTTTACCCTAAGCCAAAAAGCGAAAAGCCCCGATGAAACTCACCGAAGCTATAGCGCCGACCGGGCACTCCCAATCCACTTACGTATAGTATGGTTACAATTAACAATTTTGTAAATAGGCAGCCTTGTCCAATATGAAATGAGTCTGAACTAATTACGTATTTCTAACATGAAATGCGGCTAAAGACTTAAATTTTGTTCATGATCATAAGATGAAAGCGATCATGACTATAGAAAACCTAACCACTAT
>JAESPR010000079.1 GCA_016765685.1 Colwellia sp.
CGCTGCTGGCGCAAGTGTTAAAAAAGAGCATACTTATGATGCTATGATTGAAATTGAGCAAGAGCTTGCTAATTATCAAAAAAATGGCTTAACCAGTGAGGAGGTTGACTTTATGCGTCAAGCTATTTCGCAAAATGAAGCGCTTAGCTATGAAACACCCGCTCAAAAAAGTGGTTTTTTAAGAAAATTATTACAATTTAATTTAGCTGAAAATTACGGTGAACAGCAAAGTGAACTTATTAAAAATATTACTATCGAGCAGTTAAATGAAATAGCGGCGAAAGAATTAAGTCAACCAATGCAATGGATTGTTGTTGGCGACGGTCAAGTGGTTAGACCGCAATTAGAAAAAATGAAATTAGAGGTTGTTGATTTGCAGTTGGCAAAATAACAGCGCTAATTTTAGTCTCACCATTGAAAATTAATAAAAGCCCCTTATTTATAATTCTATCTAAGTGGCTTTGGCTTACCGCAGCTAGGAATTATTTTGACATTATCATTGAACGATTATATTAACGCTTTCAGTTCGGATGAAAAACTTAAAGCGCTTGCTGACATTGGCCGTGGCATTGAACGTGAAGCATTAAGAATTTTACCTGAGGGACAACTTTCTCAACAGGGGCATTATCGTGAGTTAGGCTCGGCGTTAACTCATGATGAAATCACCACAGATTACTCTGAAACCTTATTAGAGTTTATTACCCCTGTGAGTCATTCGCCTGAACAAACCATAGCGCAGTTGCAAGACATACAAAAATACACCTTTGCTAATATTAAGGGGGAATTGTTATGGCCAATGAGCATGCCTTGTTTTGTTGATGATGCTGATAAAGTGCCACTAGCTCAATATGGACATTCGAATATTGGCAAAATGAAAACAGTGTATCGGCAAGGTTTGAAAAACCGTTATGGCTCTATGATGCAGGTTATATCTGGTATTCATTTTAATTTTTCTTTTTCTGAAAAATTCTGGAAAACCATCCAAAGCTTACCATCACATAATAGTGATCAAGCGCTTAATGATTTCATTTCAGAACGTTATTTTTCAATTTTAAGAAACTACAAACGTTATTGTTGGTTAATTCCCTATTTATACGGTAGTTCACCAGCGCTTTGTGACTCCTTTTTACAAGGGAAAACATCGCCATTGCCTTTTAAAAAATCAGCCAGTGGCGCTTTATACTTAGATTATGCCACGTCATTGAGAATGAGTGATTTAGGCTATACCAGCAGTGAACAATCAAGCTTGAAAATTTGTTACAACAATTTGCATGGCTATGTTGATGGCGTTCAAAATGCGATTGCGTTGAAGTCTGAAAAATTTGCTGCAATAGGCGTAAAGGTTAACGGAAAATATCAACAGCTTAACAGTAATATTTTACAAATTGAAAACGAGCTGTACGCACCTATTCGTCCCAAACAAGTGCTAAAATCAGGTGAGAAACCGTCACAAGCTTTACGTGATAGAGGTGTGGAATATATTGAGGTGAGAGCGCTTGATGTTAACCCATTTGTTGATACCGGCATTAGCATTGAGCAAATTCACTTCTTAGACATATTTATCACTTACTGTGCTTTTGTGGATAACAAAGAGTTTGATTGCGATTCTCAGCAGCATCACGAAAATAATATGAATGCGGTGGTATTGCGTGGTCGAGACCCTGCGTTATTGTTGTCTGATGCTAATTGCCAAGGGGAGGTTAGTCTTAAATCGGTTGCTACTTGGGGCAATGAATTGCTTGATAATATGGCAAATGTTGCTTTGCTTTTAGATCAAGCCTATCAAACCACAAACTATAGTGAAGCTATTGTAAGGGAGCGCGCTAAAATTAATGATGCGAGTTTAACACCATCAGCAAAAATGTTATCCATTATGTTGGATCAAGGGATTAGCATCTCAGATTACGCTATAGAGCAAGCGACTATATACCGTGAACAAGCACTAGCACGTGATTATCAATTTTATTCACAGCAATATTTTATTGATAGTGCAGAAAAATCACATCAAAAACAACGAAATATTGAAGTGAATGACACACTTGATTTTGATGATTTCTTGGCCGACTATTTTAAGTAACCTCACTTAGGTTAATGCATGTTAAAAGTGAAATTTTAAACAAAAAAAAGCGCGCTAGGGTAGCGCGCTGCTGGTAGAGTTACTCTACTTTACCTTTAAAAAATTCTTCAAATATCTCTACAAAATAAAACAATGTGAAAGCAGTCCAGGGAGTGTTGCTTTCATTAATTAAGACGCGTATAAATTCAAATAGTTCAAAGTTTATTCATAAAAGATAAAACGCATTTAATGAGGCAGAAAATAACCTTTCCTTTAGTTGTCTAAATAGTTTTATAAATTGAAGAAAAAAAATGCGCTTACAAAAGTAAGCGCATAAAAAACATAAAACACTAAAGGAAATAAAGCCCTCATAAGTGAGAGTGAACATTTATTAATAAGTTCAATTTATTTGTAAATGAAATGAAAATATTATGATCTGTTTAATTTGAAATTTATCTAACAAGAGGGAACAATGCGTTTTGTTAGTAATACTGATGCTCGTATTTTGAAGGAGCATGGTTATAGAACGTGGAAGAAAAGCTAATCAGTAAGTCGTTTACAAATCAAAGACAAAAAAAATGCATCTATAAAAATAGATGCATAAAAACATGAAACACTAAGGGAAATAAGCCTCTCGTATAGTAAGAGTACAGGTTAACGGGTAAGTTCCCTTCATTTGTAAATGAATTGAAAATATTTTCAATTCACGGCGATGTCTTTTTATGGCGTCAACTAAATTTTTAATGACAATATCTTCTCTTTAAATTATTCAATTCTTTAATAAAGATAAAAATCCTTAACTAAACTTTCATGTTATGCTGCATCCATATCTCCTACTATTTCTAAAGAGTACAGCTATGCCACAGACATTTCCTCGTTATTCTTCCATTGCCCTTGTTAAAGAAATAGAGTCACCTGAAAATCCCGGCGGTTTAGAAAAACGTGTTGCGTTGATCCCCAGTGATGTTGGACAATTGGTAGATGCGGGTATTACGGTTTATGTTGAAATGGGTGCGGGTGAAGGCGTTGGTTTTAGTGATGATGAATACTTAAAAAATAATGCTGTTATGCAAACGGCAGAGCAAATTTATAAAGATAAAGCCCTTATTATTAAGTTTAAAGGGCCGGCACTTTCTTCTATAGATCAAATGAGCGAAGGCTGCACACTATTGTGTATGGCGCATTTTCACTCTTACCCCGACCGAGCAAAAATGCTGCAAGACAAACGCATTAATGTTATTGCTATGGAAGAAATTTGTCAGTCTCCCAAGCAAGACTCGGATGAACGTATTCTTGGGCGGGTCGCAATGAACGCGGCATTAACGCCCTTTTTTAAAGATAATAGCATTGGCGGCTTGCGAGTCAGAGTTATTGGCTGGAGCGAGCGTTTACGCGGTGCTATTAACCGTTGCGGTAACCGTAGTCCCCGCTCTTTACAAATTATTCAACCCTCATTATCATTTGAAGAACTCGATGCTACTGGCGATAATTCATTATATTTTTACGACAGCAAAAGCTTTGACGATGCTAATGGGATTTTAGGCAAACTGCGTGCCTTAAAAACACATATCTTTGATATCAATGATTTTGCAGCAGAGCAAGGTCAACAAGCCGTAGTCGATTATCGAGACAACCATCCACCTGCCCAATTTGGACTGCGTCGTATTCAATGTTTACATGAAACAGGGCAAGCGGGGGCAAGATATGGCATGGGTTTGTTAACTGAAAATAAGCCGTCAATGAATAAAGAAAACAGTAAAGCGGTTATTCTTGGTTATGGCAACGTCGCTCAAGGAGCGCTGGATGAGCTACATCAGCAAGGCATTAAAAATATCCATGTCTTAGGTCGAACTCAAACGGCGAAAAGCCGTATCGATTATTGGCTTAAAGATGCTGACATTGTCATTAATGGCGCTGAACAATCTAGCGAATTAAGAGGAAAAAACTTTTTGATCAATAATAAACACCTCAAAGAGTTAATACCGGAACATTCAGTGGTAATTGATTTAGTTGGCGGCAGTCCTACCAATAGAAGCCCAGTTGAAGCGGTGATGAGTTGTAGTTTTTTAACTGAGCCTTATTTTGTTCAAGAGGGTGTTTTAGTCTCCTCTTTATGGGGTTGGCCAATGATGGGCATGATGCGTGAAACTGCCGTTCGTTATTCAGGGCAAATTGTTGAAGTATTAATAGGAGATGAAAAGCTTATTGATGGGCTAGGGCAATTAAAACCGGGCGTTAAACGCGCATTGGTTTGTGGACCTTTTGGTTAAGTATAACAAATGATTATTGTTGATAATGTCGTCAAGAATTTTGGCTTGTTTCAAGCACTAGACCATGTATCCTTTGAAATTAGCCAAGGCGACATTGTTGGTTTTTTAGGTAAGAATGGCGCCGGAAAAACCACCTTAATGCGCATTTTAACCTCTTTTATGGCTCCGTCATCTGGCAAAGTGATTATTGATGGCGACGATATCGCTAAAAACGCGTTAACCATTCGGCAAAAAATAGGCTATTTACCTGAAACACCGCCCTTGTATAATAGTATGACAGTGAAAAGCTATTTAAAATTTGCCGCACAAATAAAAGGTGTCGCGGCAAAAAATCAACGAATTCAGTTAGCTAAAGTAATAGAAGAGTGCCATTTAGAGCAAGTTAAACACAAAACCATCGCAACCTTATCTAAAGGTTTTAAACAAAGGGTGGGTATTGCTCAAGCGATCATTCATGAGCCAAAGTTACTTATTTTAGACGAACCCACCAGTGGTCTTGATCCTATTCAAGTGCAACAAGTCTTGGCCTTGATCAAAAATCAACGTGAACAAAGAACCGTGATATTAAGTACCCACAATTTAACTGAAATTGAGCAAATTGCCCATCGGGTATTAATCATTAAAAGTGGCAAAATAATTATCGACGAATCGTTAAACAACTTATTGAATGAGAAGAATGACGGGTACACCTTGTCTCGATCTGAAGCTCAAACTGAGCCGAAACCTGAACCTGAACCTGAACCTGAACCTAAACCTAAATCTAAGGCACAGCCAGTCACATTAGAGCAGATTTTCATTAATCTTCATCACCTTGATTCAAACCAAGTTAAGTCAATTC
>JAESPR010000016.1 GCA_016765685.1 Colwellia sp.
CGTTCCAACTGAGCGCATTTTTAATTTGGGAGCTGCCATGTTTTTTATTCTCCAAATGATAAAAGGAAATCAGGCAAGCCTAATTGAACCAGTAAATCAGTCGTTCCAACTGAGCGCATTTTTAATTTGGGAGCTGCCATGTTTTTTATTCTCCTAAAGCTTGCAATCGTTGTTGGGCAAACTTAGCTGATGAGGCCGACAAATCTGTTTTTGTTAACGCTAGAGCATACTCATTAACTGCCAATGCAAACTGACTATTTTTGTCATAAACAATCGCTAACCCCAAATACCAACGGCCACTGTACGGCTGCATGCTAATAAGCACTTGATAAGCCGTAATGGCACTTGGGTACTGTTCAACTTGCTGGGCAATATTAGCGAGCATTATTTGGTATTCTTCATTTTCAAAAGAGGCTAACGGTTTCAGTGTATTATAAGCAGCGTCAAGCTGCCTTTGTTGAAGGTGAATACGCGCTTTTAATAAACGTAATTCGCCATCTTGTCTGTCGATAGATATACCTTGCGCTAATAAATTCGCCGCCTGTTGGTAGGATTTTCGTCCAAACCATAATGCCGCAAGCTTTTTGCGCGCTTGTTTATGTGCAGGCTCAATAATCAATACTTCTTCAAATAATTGCTCGGCTCTAGTTATTTCATTCATATTGAGTGATTTTTCAGCTCTTGCTAATTTTTGTGCCACTAATTCTTTAGATGTTAACTGGCGCCGAGATACTGACATTTCACTAATATTAGTGTTCTGCATGGCTAAAACTTGATCTGCTTTTTCAAGGTCTTGTTGTGCATGATTATTAGGCCGCTGTGCTTCGTTTGGTTGAAGGGTTACAACCCGATCTACCTGTTCTTCCTTACTTGCAACGGGTATTGATTGTTTTTTCTCTTGAGCTTGCTCTTGAACTTTGTCTTGAACTGGCTCTTGAATTTTTTCTTCTACTTGCAACTTTACACTTGAAACTTGCTGCTGATACTGCGACTGCTGCTCATTACTTGTATCGACCCGTGCTTGCAAATCCCAAATATAAAAGCCTAGTGCATTTAAACTAAGTAATACCAGCAGGCTTATAAATACTATCGTTAGGGTAGATGGTTTTTGTGATGCGACAATAGTTATAGGTGCTTGTCCTTGTTCAGGCGCACGCTGTTCTAAATCTTTAAGCATTTGATTAATAACGCTCATCATGCTGTTCCTGAGAGGTAAAAGGAATAAACAAAATAAGTTAACATAAACATCAACAAACTTGTCACTCCGAAAATAAACTTATTTATCACGCTAATTTTGTTAAAATTATCATTGATGCTTTCCGTATCTTTTATAGCAATGTTAAGCAGTTTTTTAGTCATTTGATAATGTCCTTGCCCATAACTTAACATTAACATTTTATGACATAATACATTCACTATTCGCGGAATACCCTTGCTTACTTTAGTGATTTTTTTACAAATTTTGCTAGAAAATAGTGCGACGCCTTTATAACCGGCCACCTGTAATCGGTGCTGTATATATTGCTGCACCTCATTACTGTTCATTGCTCTAAGTTGATAAGAGAAAGTAATGCGCTGACGCAATTGTCTGAACTCTGTTTGCGCTAACCGCTGATCTAATTCGGGCTGGGCAAATAAAACTACTTGTAATAATTTCCGTGTTTCTGTTTCTAAATTGGTAAACAAACGTAATGCCTCTAAGCTAGTCGCGGGCAAAGCTTGTGCCTCATCAAGAATAAGCACCACAGAGTGCCCTTGACTATGCAACTCTAACAGTCGGTTTTGAATACGTTGTGTTAATAACTGTGCCGACATTCGCTGTGCTTGTTTAACCCCTAATTCAAGCGCAACCGCTCGCCTGAGTTCGTCTGGATTCAAATAAGGGTTAGGAATATAGGCAGTGACAAAATGTTCAGGTATCTCATTGAGCAACTTACGACACAGCAAGGTTTTTCCAGTGCCTACTTCACCAACAACTTTAATAAAACCTTCACCGGTTTTAAGTGCGGTCATAAGTACCGCCAGCGCCTCATTATGAGGTTCAAGGGCTAAAAAAAAATGAGTGTTTGGCGTCAAAGTAAAAGGTAACTCTGTTAAGCCAAAATGATACAAATACATAAGCGCCAATCTAGGTTGTTAACAGTTTACTTTAGTAATCATTTACTGGTTCATCTTCTTCGGGGAACCATTTTTTCAATAAGGCCCTAGCATCTTGCAGTTGATTTTTCCAAGTGTCCTGGCCAATAACCGTGGGTTTAAGCAAAATCACTAACTCTCGTTTTTGGGTAGTTTTGCTGACACTTTTAAATAAATTACCAAGCAGAGGAATATCGCCCAACAATGGAGTTTTTGACTCTTGATCTATGCTGTAAGTTTCAATTAAACCACCGATGACAACAATTTCCCCAGATCTAGCACGGATAATGGTGTCAGATTCACGCACTCGACTTTGCGCTAACGGTAAAATTAGCTCATCGCCACCAATTTGAATGGTTTTATTTTGCTCTGCCGTTAAAGTCACCGAGGGATGAACATGTAAAATAACACTGCCGTCTTGCGCAATTTGAGGCGTAACGTCTAAAGCGATGCCTGAGAAAAACGGGGTTAATTCAACTTCGGGTGTGGTAGTTGTTGCTGTGCCTGTGGTGACGGTACTGGAAACATCAGTAACAAAATATTCATCTTCACCAACTTTAATAACCGCTTTTTGATTATTGGTTACGGTAATTCTTGGGCTTGACAATACTTGCACATTACCTTGGGTTTGCAGCAAATCAATGACACCGCTAAAATCTGGACCAGAAAAACTTATTGACGTTGCCCCGCCGATATTGCTTGATATCGGGTTGCCACTAATATTACCGCTAGTGCTAAAGGAAAAGTCAGCATCGCCTAAACTACCTAAAACTTCATTCCAGTGCACGCCTTGTTGATAATCATCATTTAAAGTCACTTCCATTATTTTTGCTTCTATAATGACCTGACGATGCAGATGAGTTTCGGTAGCAGAGATAAACTTTTTAACTGCAGCAATTTCGGCGGGCAAGCCACGAACAGTTACTAAACCTGCCTGTGGTGACACAATCACTGAGCGTCCGTCTTCGTTACCCACAAACACCGTTAATGTCTCTTTCAATTCAGCCCAGAAGTCTGATTCATTGGACGTATAAATATTGGTGCCACTATTTCTACTTTGGCCACCTTGACCACCTTGGCCACCTTGACTGTTCTGATTGCTATTATTTCTACTGCTGCCTCCGCTGTTCTGATTATTGCCACCACTCTTATTGGGATCGTTTTCTGAAACACCGCCAGAATTTACACGGGTGCTAGACGTACCAACACGTTGCAAATACAAATAATTTAATGCGATTGTTTCGGTGCGAATACCAGCAGGATAAACCTGAATAATATTGCCCTTAATACGAATATCAAAACCATAGATATCTTGAATCACCTCAATAGCTTCCGATAAGGTAACATCGGTTAAATTTAAGGTAATGTTACCGCTCACATCGGGGTGAATGGCAATACTATAAGCAGAGCCTTCAACAATAGCAGTCAAAAAGTCTTTGGCGGCAACGGAGGTCGCTGAAATTTCTAGTCTTTTCTCTGATAACAAGCCTTGTTTAGCCTGCGCCATATTCTGCTGCATTAACTCTTGCTGTACCGAATTAGGCACTTGTGTTAAAGCTTTAGGGCTATTTAAAGCTTTTGTTTCACTAATGGCTTGTTCTAAGCCTTCATTCATATCATTGGGGTGACGAGGCATACTTTGACAACCGACCAAGGTAAGTAATAAGGTCGCAAGGGCTATGTTCAATTTTGACTGTTTCATAAGTTGATTTATCTTTATTATTCTTAAATTCAAGGATGAAGTATTGGTACTTAATTCGCTATATTATTTGGCAATGCTACTTTTAATGACGCTACCCTTAAAAACAGTTAGTTTAAGGCGCTGTGTTTTACTGCGTAATATAACACTTTGTTTATTCACCTCAGTTAATTGATAATCACCGATATAATCAAGCATTTTTAACACTTTACCGCTAATCACTACAGTTTGAATACCCTCACCGTGAATAATAGACTGCAACACCATTTTTTTACCACCCGGTGTTACGGTAGATGAAGCGCTATGACCAAATGGACGTGTTGGGTCTACCTTGGCAGCAGACACTTGGTTTGTTATCAATATAACAGCACAAAAACTTAACAAAATACACACTAATTTAAACACCAACAAACTCCTTCTTAGTGCCCAAACTATACATCTCAATTTCTAATTCATTTTGGGGATATTCTGTTAATTGGAAATTAAAGTCTTGCCAGAAAAATTTCCACGAAAGTTTTTCAAGCTGAGACAAATAATCACGCAAGGCAAAATAGCTACCCGAAAGCTTAATTTTAATACCATGACGGTACAGGTTAAGTGGCGAGTTATTCGTTTCTAGTGCTGAACTAATTTTCCCATCAGCAGTTGAATTCTCTGGTTTTTCTAGCAGTGGTTGTGCGCCTAACAACTCAAAAGATAATAACGACACCCCTTTTTCAAGCTTTAATAAATCCAACAAAGCATAACGCATTTGCACCGGGCTAATTAAATGGCTGGTTAAGGTCAGTAGTTTATCGTCTACTTTGGTAAGCTTAGCTTCATACTGGGCTATTTTTTTGCGGGTATCTTCATTAGGATCTCGTTGCAACGCTGCCTGCATTTCAACCGTAGATATTTTCAACGATTGATTACTTGATTGCAGTCGTTTGATTTGTTGAGCTGTATTCCTATTTTCGATTATCTGTGCATCAACAAATAAATAAAAAATGATAAAAAATGCGATAACCAAACCCGTTAGGAAGATAAGGTACTGTTCACGAATGGTGAGTTTTAAGAAATTATCACAGTGTTCTTGCCACTTGTTATTTATAGTCAAGTTACTCATGGATGGATACCCCAGTAATTTTAGAACTCACCATAAACTTAATAATATTTTGTTCATTTTCGGATAATTCAAAATGGGAAAAAGACTTACCCGACAATAACACAGAGTTTTCGAAACCTGCCAACCATGCTGGCACTGCTTCAGGTGTTAACGCTACGCCAGAAAAGGTCATGTTATCGTTATTTATATTAATCGCTTCTAGGCGAATATCTCGGTGATGTAACTGAGCTAGCTCATCCATAGCAGCGGAAAAACCGGCAACATAGGTTTGCTTGGAATCGGTTAACTTGGCATGCAATGCTTGTTTATTAGCCATCAACAGTTTAATTGTTGCTAATCTATCCGTCAATTGGCTATCTACTTTACGCGCACTCAATTGCGCGGTAAGTGTTGCTAAAAGCTTAGTTTTCTTGCTGTCTTCTTGCTGTAAAATCGTTAGTTCGCTCTGAAAAGACTGTTGAGTGTAATAAGCTGCTACAGCCCAACCAGTCATAACAAAAAACACTAAAAACCAAACAACAACCACTCGTGGCAAGGTTAATAAAATTTTTTCTGGCAACAATTCAGCCTGTAACAAGTTGATATTAAACTTATTAACACTGCCATTAACGCCGCTACTCAGCTTAGGGTTAACTGGCATTGATAAACTCCTGTGTTTGCTCGGCGACATTAGCATCAACCATGGTTGCCCCTATAGCTGCAGCATACTCACGGTGTGCTTGAAAAGCTTCAGGTAAAGCCAGCAAACTAACCGGTAAGTGAGAGTTTTCGCTAAGTTTACGCGCAAAAAAGCCCTCTGTTTCAATAGGTAACAACACTTTAATATCTTTAATAGGAGCTTGTTTTAATTGCCGTTCAAAATAATCAGAAGAACGTTGAATTTCTAGTGCCAAACTGTCAATAACAGTCATAGTTAATTCATCTTCTGTTTTACTCGCTATCTGGCTAAAACCACGTAAACGGCGATGGAAGTATAATTGACCTTGTTTAACAATAAGCAATACTATTTCTTCGCTAGGTTGCTGACAAACCAGTAAACAAGCATCATGCTGTACCGGTAACAAATTAGCGAAAGCAAACTCGGCAACCGTTATACTCGCAACATTCATCTCGCCTTGATTTACTGCAGTAACAATTTTTTTAAGTTCATTTATTGGCGCGCAAACAACATTAATTTTTTCTTTACCACCCGCAAGCAAAGGCCCATCAAAATAATCTAACACCATATTCTCAGGAGCAATGCTAACAAGATCTTTTATTTGCCATTTCAGCGCCGAATTCATTTCCGCGGCAGGAACATTAGGTTTGTCTACTTGTACTATTTGCGACTGCTGACCACTAAGCACAATATGACACTTACCGGCTAAATCTACATCCGTTTGTAATTCGATAATGGCTGAAGAAAAGTCTAATTGATTGACACTTAACTGTTGGCAAACAACCCCTTGTGCGGCAGCATTTCCAGCCACATTGGTAACCACGGAAGGTAGTGAGCATAATACAATAGATTCTTGCTGCAGAGAAAGTCCAATCAATTGAGACGACTGTTTTTTTGAAAAGATATTACTTATCTGTGTAAATAAAGACATGGTTCAGTGCTATATTATATTGAGTTAGGTATTATTTTTATTATGAACAATTAATTACTAAAAAAAGCATTTAAAAGAAGTGCTTCTAACATTATCCTTTATTGCTATAAGCCTGCAAGGTTTTTCGCTGATTTATTACTTTGTACAATCGCCGTTTGAGAACATACTCTAACCACCATGACCATTTTATCTGAATTACAGCAACTCCATCACCCATTATTTACTCAACACAATGTACAAGTTCAAGTAAAACGTGATGATTTAATTCACCCTATTATTTCAGGTAATAAATGGCGTAAGCTCAAGCACAATTTAATTTACGTAAAACAGCAGCCTAACTTTAACGGTGTGCTCAGTTTTGGGGGCAGTTATTCCAACCATATTCATGCATTAGCTTTTGCTTGTTATCAGCAAAAACTGCCTTGTATTGGTATTATCCGCGGTGAAGAGCGTTATGCCAGTAATTACACCTTAACTTGGGTTAAACATTGGGGTATGAAACTGCACTTTGTTGATCGAAAAACTTACCGTCGCCGGCATAGTAGTGATTACCTCATGGCACTACAGCAACAATATCCCGATTACTTTATTGTACCTGAAGGGGGCAGCAATGAATGGGCGACTCCCGGTGTTGCTGAAGTTATTACTGAACTTAATCAACAAGCTGAGTTTGATACTTTGATAACACCAGTTGGCAGTGGTGGCACGTTAGCTGGACTTATCTGTGGAGATTGTAAGCATAGCGATAAACAGCATAAATTACTGGGGATTGCGGTATTAAAGGGCGCTGACTACCTAACAAATGAAGTAAAAAAATTACTGTCTGAGTCAGCAAGACATCATCATAACTGGCAGCTACTAAGCAACTTTCATTGTGGTGGTTATGCTAAGTTTTCTACAAAAGATACTCAGCGCCTCCTTGAGTTTAATCAAATCACGGGGGTTAAGTTTGAGCCGGTTTATTCAGGAAAAATGGTATTAGCATTGCTTGATTTGCTCGAACAAAATCACTTTGCTAAAGGTGAGCGTATTGTGTTATTACATACCGGCGGTATGCAAGGCCTTGGCGGTATGATTGAGCGTGGTATTTTAAACGCTGATGATTGGCCAGTACCGCTCAAAGCAAGTAACGAGTAACAAGCAACAAAAAAGACCGTACCCTCAATGAGAATACGGTCTTTTTTAACTTACAGCTTTAAGTTTCTAACTTGAGGCTTAAAGCTTTTTGCTAGAACAAAGCGATTACGCTTGTGCAATAACAATCACTTTAATGCTAGTATCAACATCATTGTGTAAGTGAATAGCGATGTCAAACTCGCCCGTTTCACGAATTGCACCTAACGGTAAACGTACTTCAGCTTTAGTAAGTTCAACGCCAGCTTCAGTGATCGCATTAGCGATGTCACGAGTACCAATTGAGCCGAATAACTTACCTTCTTCACCAGCTTTTGATGCGATAGTAACTTCACTCAATTCAACAACTTTCGCCGCACGCGCTTCTGCAGCAATTAACGTTTCAGCCAATTTAGCTTCTAATTCAGCACGACGTGCTTCAAAGTGCTCAACGTTAGCTGCTGATGCAAATACTGCTTTGCCTTTCGGTAATAAGTAGTTACGTGCATAACCTGATTTAACAGATACCTTGTCACCAAGGCCGCCTAATTTGGCGATTTTGTCTAGAAGAATTACTTCCATAATAAACCCCTTTTCAGCTTACTTGTGTAAGTCAGTGTATGGTAACAATGACAAGTAACGCGCGCGTTTAATGGCACGTGTTAATTGGCGTTGATATTTAGCAGCAGTACCAGTAATACGGCTAGGAACAATTTTACCACTTTCAGTGATATAATTTTTTAACGTGGCAATATCTTTATAATCGATAGATGTTGCGCCTTCCGCTGTGAAGCGACAAAACTTACGACGTCTAAAAAAACGAGACATAATATTCTCCGAATTCGGTTTTATTCATTACTTAAGGTAACAATAAAACACTAATTAATCATTTGTATCTGTTGGGCGTGTAAGACTAAAAGTGGGTTACCATTTCTAGATTCGTGACGGTTAATAAAACCACTCACTTTTACACCTTGTCCAACAACTAATTCACGAGTTAAGCGTGATAATTCACCTGTAACCACAACTTGTATTCTGACAAATGCTTGTCGGTTCAAACCTGCTTCGTTTTGACTAGACTTATGGTCTATTGAAAACTGGCTATGAACAATACCTGCTGGGCTGGTTGACTGCTTTGGGGTTTTCACCACCACGCCGGTCAACACTAGGCTATTCTCTTGCAGGGAGCCTTGCGAGCTATCTTGCAAAAAAGTCACGGGTTACTTATTCGCTAGCAGCTTCTTCTGTTTTCTCTGGTGTAGAGTCTTCAGTTTTAGCTTCAACTGGCGCAGCAGTAACTTCTTTCTTAACTTCGCGCTTTACTTCACGATCGTCACGACGCTCATCTCTAGCAGCAGCCATTGGCGATGCTTCAGTTACCGCGTCTTTAGTACGCATGATCATGTTACGAATAACAACATCGTTATAACGGAAAGAAGTTTCAAGTTCATCAATAACTGACTGTGGCGCTTCAATGTTCATTAAAACATAGTGGGCTTTGTGTAATTTATTGATTGGGTATGCTAATTGACGACGACCCCAGTCTTCTAGACGGTGGATTTTGCCTTTTGCAGCATCGATCAAGTCGGTGTAGCGCTGGATCATACCAGACACTTGTTCACTCTGATCAGGGTGAACCATAAATACGATTTCGTAATGACGCATTACGAGCTCCTTACGGTTGTAGCCTCACAATCTGGCTCAGCCAACA
>JAESPR010000017.1 GCA_016765685.1 Colwellia sp.
ACACCAGTGAAAATTGGCATTAAAGCCATGGTGGCTAATATGGCTTTTAACTTAATGTTAGCGCCATTTTTTGGCTATGTCGGTTTGGCTATCGCCACATCAATGTCGGCAACGTTAAATGCTTGGTTACTATATCGTGGTTTGAAACAAGCACAGGTTTATCAGTTATCAACCAACACTAAAATATTTATTGGTAAACTAGTGTTTGCGGCTAGCGTAATGGCACTAGTGGTTTATCAGTTATCACCTGATTTTGATGCTTGGCTGTTAATGGCTTTTGTTGAACAAATATCACAGTTACTTATTTGCATCAGCGCTGGCTGTTTAAGTTATTTTTTAGTAATTTTCTTATTAGGGGTTCGCTTTAGTGATTTCAAGGTAAAAAGCTAAAATAAAGTGCGTTGAGGTACTGATAATTATTGCTTGTTAATATATAATTCGGCGACTTATTTTCATAATAAATTTTTATAAACAATCGATAGAAAGGTTTTTAAGCTTAATGCAGTTAGTTCGCGGTATACATAATATTCAACCCCAAGACCACGGCTGTGTATTAACGATAGGTAATTTTGATGGTGTTCATAAAGGCCATCAACGGGTTATCTCTGCATTAGTGGCGAAAGCAAAAGCGCTGAACTGTGTTGCTGCGGTATTAGTTTTTGAACCGCAACCACAAGAGCTTTTTTCGCCAGATACAGCGCCAGCAAGACTTTGTCGTTTGCGTGATAAATACGCTCTGTTGGCTGCATTAGGCGTAGAACGACTTATTTGCGTTAATTTCAACCGTCAATTTGCCAGTCAAAGCGCCGAGCAGTTTATTGAGCATTTATTGGTTGAAAAACTCGGTATAAAACATTTAATTGTTGGTGATGACTTTCATTTTGGACAAAATCGCGCTGGTGATTTTACCATGCTATCCCAAGCAGGAAGAACTTTCGGTTTTGATGTTACGGATACTGCCAGTTGTAAATTGGCTAATTGTCGAGTTAGCAGTACCGCGATAAGAGCCGCATTAGCGCAAGATAACTTGGTTGATGTTGAAAACATGCTAGGTCGACCTTATTCAATAATAGGTAAAGTTTTTCATGGCGATAAACGTGGCAGGCAGTTAGGTTTTCCTACCGCCAATGTATTACTTAAAAGGCGTACATCACCTTTGACAGGTGTTTTTGCCGTTCAAGTAACCACTAATAATGGTACTTTTAATGGTGTTGCTAATATTGGTGCAAGGCCGACCATTAATGGGGTTAGACAGCAACTTGAAGTACACATTTTTAACTTTAATGCTGATCTTTACGGACAGTGTATTGAAGTGATAATTATAAAGAAACTTCGTCAAGTGATGAAGTTTGCTAGTTTAGCCGCGTTAACGGCGCAAATTAAACTTGATAGTGAACAAGCGAAAGAGCAGTTAAAAGCTTTGAGCGACAAGCTGAAAGATTAAACATAGTTCGCGGAATTAAGACCGCGCAAACAACCGGATAATGATCTAAATGAGTGATTACAAACAAACCCTAAATTTGCCAGCAACTTCGTTTGCAATGAAAGGCAACATGGCAAACCGTGAACCTAGCATGCTCAAAGAGTGGGCGGCTAAAGATTTGTACGGAAAAATTCGTGCAGCGAAAAAAGGTAAAAAATCATTTATTTTGCACGACGGCCCTCCGTATGCGAATGGCAATATTCATATAGGTCATGCGGTTAATAAAATTCTTAAAGATATTATTGTTAAATCAAAGACCTTATCCGATTTCAATGCTCCCTATGTACCGGGTTGGGATTGTCATGGTTTGCCTATTGAGTTAATGGTCGAAAAAAAGGTTGGTAAGCCGGGTCATAAAGTAACAGCCAGTGTTTTTCGCGAAAAATGTCGTGAATACGCCGCTAAGCAAGTTAATGGACAGCGTGAAGACTTTAAACGTTTAGGTATTTTTGCCGATTGGGAAAAGCCTTACCTAACCATGGATTTTCATACTGAAGCCAATATTATTCGAGCTTTAGGTAAAATCGCCCAAAACGGCCATTTACATCAAGGTTTTAAACCTGTGCATTGGTGTACAGATTGTGGTTCATCTTTGGCGGAAGCGGAAGTTGAATACCAAGACAAACACTCTCCTGCTATTGATGTGAGGTTTACCGCTGTTGACCAAAGCATTGCTGATAAATTTAGTCTCCCTGTTTCTTCACAAGGTAAACACGAAGGGACAGGTGAAATCTCGGTTGTTATCTGGACGACAACCCCATGGACATTACCCGCTAACCGCGCAGTGTCAGTAAATGCCGATGTAGAATATACCTTAGTGCAATGTGATACTTTACCCAACGGCGAAGCAGGTAAATTACGTTTAATACTTGCATCTGACCTTGTCACTTCATGTATGGACAGATATGGTATTGATAAATATCACGCGTTAGGTTTTTGTAAGGGTAGCGACTTAGAGTTAGTGCAACTTAACCATCCTTTTTATGATTTTACTGTGCCGGTTATTTTAGGTGAGCATGTCACCACTGAAGCAGGTACGGGTTGTGTACATACCGCGCCCGGCCATGGTGTTGAAGATTTCGAGGTTGGCAAACTTTATAACTTAGAAGTGGCTAACCCGGTTGGAGCAAACGGTGTTTACCTTGAAGATACGCCATTGTTTGCCGGCCAACACGTTTTTAAAGCCAATGCTAATGTGGTTGAAACGCTAAAAGAGCATGGCGCATTAGTGCACCATCATGCGTTAGAGCATTCTTACCCGCATTGTTGGCGTCACAAAACACCCTTGATTTTCCGTGCGACACCGCAGTGGTTTATTTCCATGGATAATAAAGGGCTACGTACAGACTCATTAAAAGAAATTGAAAAAACCCAATGGATCCCCGATTGGGGTCAACGTCGTATTGAATCAATGGTAGAAGGTCGTCCTGATTGGTGTATTTCACGTCAACGTACGTGGGGCGTGCCAATGGCATTGTTTATTCACCAAGACACCGGTGCTTTGCATCCTAAAAGTATTGAGTTAATTGAAGTTGTTGCAAAACGTGTGGAAGAAAAGGGCATTCAAGCATGGTTTGATTTAGACGCAAGCGAACTCATTGGCGATGATGCTCAAGAATACATTAAAGTACCTGATACCTTAGATGTATGGTTCGATTCAGGCACAACGCATTACTCGGTTGTTGATGCGCGTGAAGAGTTTGACGATATTGCTGATTTGTATCTTGAAGGCTCAGATCAACATCGTGGTTGGTTTATGTCATCAATGATGTCATCTGTTGCTATGAATGGTAAAGCGCCATACAAACAAGTGCTTACTCATGGTTTTGTGGTTGATTCTAAAGGCCATAAAATGTCTAAGTCATTAGGCAATGTTATTACGCCAAAAGAAATTACCAACAATTTAGGCGCTGATATTTTGCGTTTATGGACAGCGTCGGTAAATTACACTCAAGAGATCACCGCCGGTGATGAAATATTTAAACGTCAAGCCGATGCTTATCGTCGTATTCGTAATACTTCGCGCTTTTTATTATCGAACTTAAATGGTTTTGAGCCAGCTCAACATAGCGTTGCATTTGAAGACATGGTGGCGCTTGATCGCTGGGTGGTTGATAAAGCCGCGCGTTTACAGACAGAAATTATTACTGCCTACAATGAGTATGAATTTCATGTGGTAGTGCATAAATTAATGAACTTCTGTACTACCGAGTTGGGTGGTTTCTATTTAGATATTATTAAAGATAGACAATACACCGCAAAAGCGGATTCAAATGCACGTCGTTCTTGTCAAACAGCAATGTACTTAATTGCTGAAGCCATGACCACGTGGATGGCACCCATTTTATCCTTTACCGCACAAGAAATTTGGCAAGCATTACCAACACCAGCTTCGGGTACTCGTGATGAGTTTGTTTTCACGGGTGTTTGGTTTGATGGCTTAGCTACTATGCCAGACGATACAGTGCTTGGTAATGAGTATTGGAGCGAATTATTACTGGTTCGTGGTGAAGTAAACCGCGTATTAGAACTTGCTCGTAAAGAAAAAATTGTCGGTAAAGCCCTTGAAGCCCAAGTAACCTTATATGCTAACGCCGATTTAGCGGATAAACTATCACAAGTAGGTGAAGAATTACGCTTTGTCCTTATTACTTCTAAAGCAACTATTGAAGTGGTTACAGACAGCAATAAAGCGCCTAGTGATGCTATCGCTACTGAGGTTGACGGTTTATGGTTGAGTGTTGCTGCAGCGACAGGTACTAAGTGTGATAGATGTTGGCATGTTACTCCTGATGTAGGCACTCATGATGCACATCCTGATTTATGTGGTCGCTGTATTATAAATATCGACGGTGCCGGCGAGCAAAGATCTTATGCATAATGTTTCTATAAAAAATATACTTTCTGCTTTTAATAACTCAGGTTTGCGTTGGCTTTGGTTAACGTTAATTTGTTTGATACTTGATCAGGTCACCAAGCAGTGGGTAGTAAGCTCGTTTAATTTATATGACACGGTAAGTGTTTTACCTTTTTTTAGTCTTACCTATGTTCATAACCTTGGCGCTGCGTTTAGCTTTTTGGCCGACCAAGGTGGCTGGCAACGTTGGTTTTTTACTGCCGTTGCCGCTATTGCCAGTATTATATTTATTGTTTGGTTGGCAAAAACACCAAAGTCTCAAACCTTGTTAAGCATTGCTTTTGCATTAATGTTAAGTGGTGCAATGGGTAATTTAATTGACCGTGCGTTATTTGGTTATGTCATAGATTTTTTACATTTTCATTGGGCAGGTTATAGCTTTCCAGTATTTAATATTGCTGATTCAATGATTTTTATTGGTGCAGCTTTAATGATTTTAGACTCTTTTACTGAGGGAAAAATCAACGCGGATAAAACTGTGACAAGTCAAAACAAAGAAATAGAAGATAAATAATGACAACGGATAAAACCATTCAAGCAGACTCAAGCATTTTAGTGCATATCTCTATGACGTTAAGTGATGGCTCCGCGGCTGACAGCACTAAAGTAAACAATAAACCGGCTAAAATCATTATGGGCGACCAAAGTATTTCTGCTGCTTTTGAAGCCCAATTGTTGGGCATGTTGGCGGGCAATAGTAAAGAATTCACACTTAAAGCCGTTGATGCCTTTGGTGAGTCTAATCCCGATAATATGCATTATATGGATATTGATAAATTTTCGGTGGAAGCACCGGCAAAAGTCGGTAATATTATTACGTTTACTCAACCGGGCGGTGAATTGCCAGGTATGATTAAAGCGGTGAACGGTAGTTCAGTAACCGTTGATTTTAATCACCCCCTTGCTGGTCAGGATGTGACTTTTGTCATTGATTTGGTAGAAATATTGTAAAGTTAATTGTCGTGCCTCGTTTCACTCGTGACGACCTACAATTGACATGTAGGTCGATGCTTGCCTCGACACATTTTTTGAGGAAAACATTATGGAAATTATTTTAGCAAACCCACGCGGTTTTTGTGCCGGTGTTGACCGAGCAATTAGCATTGTTGACCGCGCTTTAGACTTATTTGGTGCGCCTATTTATGTACGACATGAAGTAGTGCATAACAAATTTGTTGTTGATGGTCTTAAAAACCGTGGTGCCATTTTTGTGGAAGAGCTTAATGAAGTGCCTGATGATAGTACCGTTATTTTCAGCGCTCATGGTGTTTCAAAAGCCGTTCGTCAACAAGCTAAATCACGTGATTTAAAGGTATTCGATGCTACTTGTCCTTTGGTGACTAAAGTGCATATGGAAGTATCACGGGTAAGTCGAAAAAATATCGAGTGTATACTTATTGGTCATGTAGGTCATCCTGAAGTTGAAGGTACTATGGGGCAATATGACAGTGAAATTGCCGGTATTTACTTAGTTGAGTCAGCTTGTGATGTTACTAAGCTAACGGTTAAAAACCCTGAAAAATTGTATTTTTGTAGTCAAACGACACTCTCTGTTGACGATACCTCAAATGTGATTGATGCGTTAAAAGCTAAGTTTCCATTAATTGAAGGTCCACGTAAAGACGATATTTGCTACGCTACTCAAAACCGTCAAGACGCGGTGCGTGCTATTGCTAGCCAAGTTGATTTGTTGTTAGTGGTTGGTGCAAAAAACAGCTCTAATTCTAACCGGTTAAGAGAAGTTTCTGAAAAAATAGGTACAACGTCTTACTTAATTGATACCGCAGATAATATTGATACTTCATGGCTTGAAAATGTGAATAAGATTGGTGTTACCGCCGGTGCATCTGCGCCTGCTATTTTAGTCAAACAAGTTATCGAAGCATTAAAAGAGTATGGCGGTCAAGAGGTTACTGAGTATCCAGGTCGCGAAGAAAACATTGTGTTTGCAGTGCCAGCAGAATTGCGCTAATCTTAAGTTGACTATAATTTGACCGTTGCACCGTTGCAATACCGTTGCAATATAATAGGGTCAAGAAGAGGCTCGTATACAGGCATATATACAGGCATACATATCAGAAGTGTTTTAAGGAAAATTTACGGATAAAAAGGATATGGGTTAATGCAGTTCACGTTAGTGATTTTTAGCACATATGAATTTCTTCGAGAGTCTTTAGCTAATGCAAAATCGGCTCTGTCTTTTTTTATGTCTAAAAATGTTGTAATCTTGATTATGGTAGCCCTGCATAGTCAGATGTTTAAAGATCAGGGTTTAGTCAAATTTAAAAATATTTTTTTATTAAAAGAACTTTTTTTCATATCCCCCCAACTGAAAATCACTCTTTTCAACACTGCTCCCATTGCAGTTAGTTCTTATATATTGCTTTTTCGATATCAGATTAGGCAACATAATATCTTCACTTATAAAGAGGGAAATTAATGCCTCAACATTTTACTGCTAGTGCCACAAAACATAAAGGTATGACGTTCATCGAAGTGCTGATTGCTATGTTCATCATGGTGACCGGTATTTTAGGGGCGGTTGCAATGCAAGCAACGGCAAAAAAAGGTAGCTTTGATGCGATGCAACGTTCACTAGCCTCAAGTTTAGCACAAGATATTGTTGAAAAAATGCGTAGTAATGATAGTACTGCTTTAGCACTTTATGCTGCTAACAGTCCGTATGGCAGTGGTGTTATTGCCGACGCGGAAAGTTGCAATTCTGCGGATGCTTTATGTACACCCATACAAATGGTTACTTATGATTTGTATGGGTGGGAACAAGCACTTATGGGTGCGGGTGCTAAAAATTCAGGAAATAATGTTGGCGGTTTAGTCGGCGGCGTAGGCTGCTTGTCGGTAAACGGCAATGCGGTTACCGTTGTAGTTACTTGGCAAGGTAAAGTTGAATATGCCGATGCTCAAAAAGAAGACGGTTGCGGTACCTCGGGCACAAAAACTCGTCGTCAGGTAGTCGTCAACGCTTTTATATTATAGCCAATTAAAGATAGAGAACCTTGTGATGAAAACTCATAGTAAAAAAGGTATGCAACATATTCAGACGCCTCAAAGGCGTAAACTTTGTGTGAAAGCACAGTCTGGATTTAGCCTGCTAGAAGTTTTTATTGCTCTATCCATAGGTTTAGTTATTTTTGCGGGTGTAATGAGTGTATTTGTTGGTATGCGAACCACGACTAATGAAACTTCTAGTTATGGTGAATTACAAGAAAATGGTCGTTTTGCTATTAGCGTGCTTAGTGATGATTTATTGAGACAAGATTTTTGGGGTGATTATACCGGTACTATCGACCTTGCTAGCGTTAACCCTGTCCCAGATGCTCCTGCGGGTGAATGTACTGGCGATGGCATTAATAATGGTACCTTCCCACTGTCTGCTGGGCGCTTTAGAACTTTATGGGGAGAAACGGTAACTAGTGCAACAATATTATCGGGTTGTCGAGATGATGCTAAAATAGACTCAGATGTTTTGCAGTTAAAGCGTGTGGTTTCCTCGCCTTTAGCGTTAAATCCCGGTGATATAGCGCCGGTAGGCAACTTCTATCTTATTAGCAATATCAATAATGGCACTATTTTCGCCGCTGGAGCAGTGCCAGTAGTACAAAATTCTCAAGTGTGGGAATACCAGCACCATATTTATTATGTTAGGGAAGAAACGCAAGGTAGCAATACGGTACCTGTTTTGATGCAAGGGCGACTAGCTAATACCTTAGCTTTTTCGCCAATTATAGATGGTATTGAAATGATCCGTTTTGAGTACGGTATTGATACTGAAACTGACCCAACGATTGCTGGTTATGGTATTGTTAATGCTTATGTTGCTGCGGCTGATATGACAGAAGCGTTGTGGGATAATGCCACCAGCAGAATATTGTCAGTGAAAATTTATGTGTTAGCACGAGGTATTCAGCCTGATGTAAAATACGAGAACAATAATACTTATCAATTAGGTGATTTCGAGTACATCCCTAATGATAATTATCGTCGGTTATTGTTTAGCTCAACAGTAACTTTATATAACGCGGGTATTGATACTTGGAATTAACAAATGACTGATAAATATTATACTTCAATAAATAGTAGCTTTGCTCAAGCTAACAAGCAACAAGGTGTGGTGTTAGTGGTTTCTTTGGTTTTCCTTATAGCCTTAACGGCGGTTGCGGGTGCGTTAATGCAAAATACCACCACAGACATGAAAATGTCAGGGGCAAGTGAAGAAAAAGTGATTGCTACTCAAGAGGCGATAAGTGCGGTAGATGAAATTATTTTTAATCAGGTGTCACCAGGTGTCACCAACGATTTTGCTGCAGCCATTGTAACCTTTAGAGATGGAGATATAGATATGATGGCAGATATGTCAGTTACCAATCTGAATAATGATTTCAGTTCGGCAACCTTAGGTGTTACCAATAATGAATATATGTTAGAAGCTGATTGTCCCCACTCTAAATTAGCTTCTTCAACACAGGTGTTTACTTGTAACGTATTAAGAGTTCAAGTAAATCGATTATACGGACGCACTAATACCAGTGCGGTTAATGTAAATTCAGGCATTGCACAGCAGCTTTTACGCAATTAACGGTAACTATTGTAAGAGTAGCTACTATTTTTCAATAGTAATGTACCAATGTTTGTTTGGGGAAGAGAAATGAAAAAATATTTACTCGTAGGGCTGTTAACCACTGTCGCTAACGTTTCTTTTAGCGAAGATATTGAATTGTACATTAGTGACAGCGTAAAACAGGCCAAAGCACGACCGCAAGTACTGATTATCTTTGATAATTCAGGCAGTATGAGTCGCAATGAAACGGTAAAGGAATCTTACGATCCTAATACCAATTATGATGCAGTAAGTGGTTATACCAAACAATCAAACGACTATATTTATTATACTAAAGGGCAAGTAGATATTAGTCAGGTCCCCATTGCCGATGACACCAATGAAAAACGTAAATTTGTCCTTGATATTAGTAATTGCAAAATTGCCCAAGATATTATTGACCAGTATGGCTTTTATACCGGTTATGTTCGAGAGTATACTTTTCAAGGTAATTCAGGTCGTTGGACCGAATTAAATGAAGCGGATGGCAGTGGTATATATATCACTGATTGTGCAGATGATGTGCTAGCAGGTAATGACAATAATAAAAATTATTTAAGTAGTGGTACCACCACATCGCTAGACCCTGGTTTTCCTGTTGATGGTGAAGGAGATTCCGCGAATCCACAATTTTATACTACTGATATAGCTGATAGCAACGTTGAATGGTCAGGTTCATTGGTGACTTTATACAGTGATAATTATCTGCGCTGGTATCATAATCCCGATATTCCAACAGAAAGTAAAGATCGCATTGACATAGCACAAGAAAGTGTTACTAATTTAATTAACTCATCCCCTAATGTTGATTTTGGCTTGCAAGTATTTAATCGTAGCCAAGGAGGCCGTATTGTATTTGGTATTACTGAGTCTAATTTAGCCAGTCGAGCTGCAATTCTTAATATTGTGAACAACAATCTGAATGCTGAAAACTGGACGCCATTATGTGAAACTTTATATGAAGCATCACTGTATTTTGCTGGTAAAAGTGTGGATTACGGTGATGTGCATTCGTCTCCGACACCCCCCCGTGATACTAGTATAGAAACGGCAGGAAAAATCTATAAATCCCCTTTTAACTCCTGTAGTGATAGAGCTTATGTCATTCTTATTACTGATGGCGAACCAACATATGATATTGGTGCAGATAGCAACATAAATGATCTGCCAGATATAGGACCTTCTTATTATATCAGCGAACCGAAAAGTTGGGAACGAGGAAGTAGCATGTTACCTGCCCTTGCTGGATGGATGAATAATAACGATGTTAATAGCAGTGTTGATGGCAAGCAAACCGTGAGTACTTACACTATAGGGTTTGGTCAAGATGCTCAAGATGATGCCGAGCCGTTATTAAAAGAAACCGCAAAACTTGGTGGTGGAAAATATTTTCCAGCGCAAGATACTGCCAGTTTAACCGCAGCCTTAACCAATGTTTTGGCAAACTTAGAGCCGAGTAACGACAGTTTAACGTCTGCTTCCGTTGCGGCGAATAACTTTGATAGAACCGAAACCCTTAATTCGGTTTATTATGCTATGTTTCAACCTGATAGAGGGCCAAGGTGGCAAGGCAACCTGAAAAAATACAAAGTAGTTGGTGGTGTGCAAAAAGGTAAAAATGGTAACCTAGCTATAGATGAAGGTTTAGGACATTTTTCTACCGAAGTGACCAGTTTCTGGTCGAATGTTAAAGATGGTGACCAAGTAGCTGAAGGTGGCGTCGCCGATATGTTAAGAAATAAATCTACTCGTATGGTTTATAGTGATATTGGTACAGATAACGCCTTGCTTGAATTAAATGATACTAATACGTTAGCGCATTACGGTAGTGCACAAAATTATGCCGACTTTATCGGGGTCGACGTGGCAAAATATACAGATTATTTTAATTGGAATGTAGGTATTGATGTTGATGATGAGGATGACGATGGCGATAAAACCGATATGCGTTTTGGTGTATTTGGTGATCCCCTTCATTCTAAACCTTTAGTGGTAAATTATGGCGACAAAATACATTTAGTCGTAGGGACTAATGCCGGTGCTTTGCACATGTTTAAAGACTCTGGTGATACAGTTGATGAAACCTGGGCGTTTATGCCAAAGGAGTTTTTCCCTAATATTCCAATACTGCGTGATAATTATTCAACCAGTGATAAAACGTATGGTGTCGATGGTAAAATAACGTCATACATTAACGATAAAGATGGCGACGGCATCATAGAAACAGGGGATACCGTATGGATATTTTTTGGTTTACGCCGAGGTGGTACTTCTTATTATGCTTTAGATATTAGTAACCCTAATGCGCCAAGTTTAATGTGGCATATTGATGCAGGCACTTCAGGTTTTGGTGAATTAGGGCAATCTTGGTCACAACCAAAAGTAGGTTACTCTAAAATTAATATTGTTGATGGCGCAGCAAAACCAGTGTTGTTTTTTGGTGGTGGTTATGATACTTCAAAAGATAATGTCGGTGTTGGTACGGCTGATAATGTTGGTCGAGCAATTTATATGGTTGACGCTGAAACGGGCACATTAAAATGGAGTATGGCACCAGAAAATGCTATCACTACTTTTGTTGGTACTGATAGCATTCCTGCCAGTGTTTCAACGTTAGATAGTGATGGTGATGGTTTAGTTGACCGCTTGTACGCGGGTGATACAGGTGGCAATGTTTGGCGAGTAGATATGCCAAGTGATAACCCAACGGGTAGTGATCCTTGGTCGGTATTTCAACTGGCAAGTCTCGGTGGAGAAGACACAAACGCGGTTGACCGACGTTTTTTTTATGAACCCACTGTGGTTAGAACTTTTATTACCGAAACACTTGAAGAGCAAGTTACTGCTGCTGACGGAAGTATTTCAACGGTTACCGTTAATCAAGAAATTCCCTATGATGCAGTATTGCTTGGTAGTGGAGATAGATCGAATCCCCTTGGCACAGATACTGATGATATTTTTTTTATGATCAAAGATAGGAACATCATCACCCAAACATTCTCAGACGCTTCAACTCCAGCAACACCATCAGCTATAACGGTGAGTGATCTTTATGATTTTACTGACGATCCTTTTGGTAATGTTAGTGCTGAAGGTGAACAAGCATTAGCGATTGCAGTGAGTGAAAAGTCAGGTTGGTATTTCTTGCTTACGCAAGACGGTGAAAAAAGCACTTCCAGCGGTATTGTTATTAATAACACGGTTTATTTTACTACTTTCACGCCACCTAATTTATCGGAAGAACAAGTAAGTTGTGAATTACCCAACGGCCAAGGTTGGTTGTATGGTGTTGATTTAGCACGAGGCACTAGTAAGTTTAAGTGGTCTGAAGAAGACAATAGCCGAGAAGATCGCATTGCTTTTATTAGCGAGCAATTTCTAGGCTCGCCCACACTTATTGTAATACCTGAAGATGACGGTGATCCAGATACTATTGATGACGCCGTTGGTAATTTGATTGTTGGACGAAAAATGATCGAAGTTGGTTTTAATTTACGAACAATGCGAACTTACCTGTACGTGACTGAGGATAGATGACAATGAATAAACTTTATATTTTTCGCTCACTAGTTAAACAAACGGGCTTTAGCTTGATAGAGTTACTGATCACAGTTGCAATCATAGGTATTCTAGCCGGCATTGCTTACCCCTCATATGTTGACCATGTGACTCGTTCTAACCGAAGTGAAGCGCAAAGAGAATTATTACGTTTGGCAAATATTGAAGAACAGGTTTTTATTGATTTTCGCTCTTATACCGATGATATGAGAGACTTAGGCATGGCAGTTGACCCTTATATTACTGAGTCAAGCAATTATAGTATTGATGCCGCTTTAGCTAATGACGGCCAAACTTTTATATTAACAGCGACAGCACAATATTCACAAGCAGACGATACCGACTGTGCTGAACTGACCATTAATGAAGCAGGGGTGAAAACTCCGCCAGCCTGTTGGGAGAAGTAATATGAATGGTACAATAAAATCAATCACTTTTTTACTAACAACTACTATTAGTTTGTCTGGTTTGGCTGACCCTTCTGCTAAAGTAGAAAATGAGAAAAAAGTTAATGCTAAGTGTTACGTGGAACTGGTTGGTGGTGGTGAAACCATCAGTTTATGGCGGATACAACCGTCCTTACTGAAAAGCTTAAAACGTAGTATTATTGGCCAAGAAATACTTGTTATTGGCACACACAAAAAAGCCAATATTTACCGAGCTAAAGAGTGTGTATTAGAGGAAGATAAATTTAAAAATGTTCGAGCACGATTAATAGATAAAGATTTACCAAGATAAAAGGATTTAGCTTAATGCTTTTATCTGGTTTTTATTGTTTAAGCCATGATGCTTTAGTTTCAAGCTAAATACAGGCAATTTCATTACCATTCCTATTTTCATCTTTACCGTCATTATCGGTATCAGAGCTTATATAACTACGACCTGAAATAGAAAGATCTATACCTCTAGAGGCTTCATCAGCGTTTTGGGGGCAATAGCTGAAACTTCCTTGTGCTGTTATTAATTGACCCGAAGGGGCATAAATAACACTCACATTGGTGAATTGTAGTCTGTCACCGGTTTTAATTGCATCTTTAACTTTGATTAATGCATCAGGATCCGCAAAGGTATTGTTGGTGGCCACAGCGTTGTCACCATTGGTAAATACGCTGATTTCATTTTGCCAATTGGTGGTGCAAACTCCGCTAGTAAGAGGGCAAACAGTGGTGTTCCTGCCCGTATTTATTGCCATATTTCTTGCGGTTAACAATAAGCGTTGCATTTCACTTATTTCATTATCAACGCGCATTTTAACTAAAAAATTATTTATGCTCGGTAAAGCGATGGCTGTCAATATACCCACAACGGCAATAGCGACCATTGATTCAAGTAAAGTAAAACCTTGCTTGCGGCGAGAGGAAATAGTGCAGAGGGCGGGTATTTTAACAATGTTATCCATATTATATACTCATGATACTTCAAAATGTCTGTTTCAGAACGCCTGAATATAGTCATTAATACTGCTTGGAGTTTTATATTTATACCATTTTATTGCTTTTCTCGCTAGTGCTTGTTTTTTGAATAGCTTTATTTACCTGCGGTAATGTTAATTATCGCAGCTAATCTCTTTATTTCCTCTATTTTCATCAAGGCCATCATTATCAATATCAGTTGATTGATAAAATCGACCGGATCTAGCTACCACAATTCCTCTAGACAACTTCATATGGTTTTGAGGACAGTAGCGAAAAGTACCATTGGCTAAACCACTTAAGTGTCCTGTGGGTTTGAAGGTTATTTTATTGCGACCAATACCATAAAGCAATTTATCGCCAGTATTTATCGCAGCCCTAATACTGACTATTCTTTCATTGTCATCAAATTTTTCATTGTCATTTACATCAACAAAAACACTCAGTTCATTGTGCCACAAGGTGGTGCATTGGTTGCTTAAGTTTAATGGACAAACAATAGCTTTTTGTCCATTGTTTATTGCAGCATTTCTTGTGAGAAACAGTATGCGATGCAGCTTAGAAATTTCACTATCAACACGCATTTGTACGATAAAATCACTATAGTTGGGAATAGCGATAGCGGCGAGTATTGAGGTAACAGCAACTGAAAGCATTAACTCAATCAGGGTGAAAGCTTTAATGTTTGTGTTTAAGCTAGCAACGTTGAAAGTAGGTGAACACGGGAACTTGCGCATAAAAAATCCATTTTAAATAACATCCTTGTCATTTAGGTATAGTAAATAAAAATGGATTTTGCTAATTACAATTTGCCTATTTTTTTTAAGAAAGAATTTATCTTCGAGTAATACGCGAACAAATTCCCGCTTACCACGTAATCAAATAATAACGGTTGGCTATGCTTTAATCATAAATTGTCGGTATAGCTTGGCGTTTGTGTTGAGTTTTTTGATAAATATTAATGATATGGTCGCTGACTTTTGTTGATACCGTTTTACCTTCAAGAAAATCATCTAGTTGTTCGTAACTAATACCTAAAGCATCTTCATCGGTTTTACCTGGTGCTAAATCTTCTAAGTCGGCGGTTGGCGCTTTTTCAACGAGTATAGTAGGCGCACCTAAGTGCTTGGCTAACATTCTAACTTGTCGTTTTGAAAGGCCAAAAAGAGGGGCTAAGTCGCAGGCACCGTCACCCCACTTAGTAAAAAAGCCGGTAATGTTTTCGGCGCTGTGATCTGTACCTAAAACCAAACCACCCACTATGCCAGCAATATGATATTGAGCGACCATACGTGTGCGCGCTTTGACATTACCTTTTGAAAAATCTATGTGGCTTGCTGATGCCGATAATAATTTTGCATTAGATAGACTATCCATTACTTGTTGATGAAGCCCATCAACGCCATCGAGCACGTTTGTGGTCAAACAATGACTCGGTTGAATAAAGCTAAGTGCTTGTTGGGCGTCATCTTCGTCGGCTTGCACACCATAAGGTAGTCTTACTGCGAGGAATTGAAATTTATTAGCTACATCATCATTTAACTCGGTTATGGCAAGTTGCGCTAAACGTCCACACGTAGATGAATCAACCCCTCCACTAATACCCAGTATTAATGTGGTTAAACCCGAATTAACCAATGTAGATTTGATAAAATCAATTCGACGGCGAATTTCAAATTGAACATCAATTTCAGGTAAAACTTTCATTTCATCAATTACTTCACCAATTAATTCATTAGTCACGGTTTGCTGATCCATGGAGTATCCTACGTTAAGGGGTATTACAAAAAATCATAGTTTAACAAAATAAAAGCGTGATTTGGTAATAAACGCGTTGTAATATTAACGAGTGCCCTACTTAATTTTGATACAGAGAAATACCATGAAAAAAATTGAAGCGATCATTAAACCCTTTAAATTAGATGATGTCAGGGAAGCATTAGGTGAAATTGGTGTGACGGGTATGACCGTCTCTGAAGTTAAAGGCTTTGGTCGGCAAAAGGGTCATACTGAGCTGTACCGTGGTGCAGAATACATGGTAGATTTTTTACCAAAAGTTAAACTGGAAATAGTGATTGCGACAGAAGATGTTGAGCGTTGTGTAAATGCAATTTTAGAAACAGCACAAACGGGTAAAATTGGCGATGGTAAAATATTTATCACCGATGTCGAACGTATTATTCGCATTAGAACGGGTGAAGAAAATCAAGCAGCAATATAGAAGAAAAATAAGTTACTCGCGATAAGCGTTAAGTAGCGAAATGTAATCTCGCTACTTGGTACGCATTCGCTAAAGTTTATCTAACTAAAGAGTTATTAGGGTAATTTGCTGCGAGTACTTGCAGTGCATTTTTCTTTAAATCAGCCAAGCCAAGTTTGTCATAACACTCAATCATTATTTCTAGCGCTGGTTCTACTTCAGGGCTAGGAGTGAAGTATTCAATAATATATCGGCCTCTATTTGCAGCTGAAGCATAAGCTTCACGTTTCAAATAAAAGTTTGCTACAGCAAGCTCATATTTTGCTAAACGTGATTTAATCGCTATCATTCTTTTGCGAGCATCAGCAGCATATTTACTTTCAGAATAATCAGTAATGATACGTTTAAAATCACTAAAAGCATCACGTGATGCGGTGGGATCTCTATCAGAACGGTCAATGCCGGCAAGATCTTGAAATAAATTTTCTTCGGTAGATAAATTGATTAATGCCCGCATGTAATAGACGTAATCAATATTTGGGTTATTTGGGTTTAACCGTAAAAAACGATCAGTTAAGGCAATGCCTTGCGCGGAGTCACCTACTTTATAGTAGGCATAAATTAAATCTAACTGTACCTGATGAGAAATAGGGCCAAAAGGAAAACGGGAATCAATAGCGCTAAGAAGTAGAATAGCTTTTTGATACAAACCATTATCAAGCGATGTTCTAGCATCGACAAAGAGTGCTTGTGCTGATTTGTCAGGAACTTTATCTATCTTGGTTTCGTTACCTGATGATGAACAACCACCTAACACTAATGCTAGCGTGATAAAAATTATTTTTGTGGTCAATTTTTCCATGGAATTTGCAATTATGCCTTGATTTAAAATTAAAATAAGTATGAAACCCTCTTAATTAAAAGTAATAAAAAGGGTAAAATAAAGCTAATATGATTACTTGAGTAAGGCATTCTAACCTAGCGCTTTCGCTAGCACAATGTCCCATACTCATGATATTTCAAAATGTCTGTTTCAGGACTACTGAGCGATTCATGAACAAGGCGCATTTTTTTATTAATGGTTGTTCCCTTAAAAAAAGATGCAACGCGGAACATGATTTGCTCAGAAGCCCCCGCAGGGCGAGTTTAAAAGGTTTATATGCTATGTTATTGATTTCGATAAGGGAACAACCATTATCTTCAATCAATGCCTTGCCTCTAAGCCTTTTAATTCTCGCTGAAACGAGTATTTCGAGGTAACATGAGTATAACCAAACAGATAGAGAGTTTAATGGCTGAGATAATTCAACATAAAGATACGGTTCCAGATTCGTGTTTAGGTAAACGCTTAGACCAAACTTTGGCGATAATGTTTCCTGATTATTCACGTTCACGATTAAAAGATTGGATTTTAGCAGGCAGTGTCACAGTAAATGATGACGTATTAACTCGCGCACGTGAAAAAATGTATGGTGGAGAGAGCATTGCTATTAATGCTGAAGTTGAAGCCGAACAACGTTTTGAAGCACAAAACATTAAGTTAACTATTGTCTATGAAGATGATGATATCCTGGTTATTAACAAACCTGCCGGTTTGGTGGTACATCCTGGTGCGGGCAATCCTGATGGCACAATATTAAATGCGCTATTGCATCATTTTCCAGCCATAGAAGTAGTGCCTCGTGCTGGTATTGTTCATCGTTTAGATAAAGACACCACAGGTTTGATGGTGGTTGCTAAAACGATTGCCGCACAAACCAACCTAGTTGACGCTTTACAATTAAGAGAAATAACCCGTGAGTATGAAGCGGTGTGTAATGGCTTGATGACCGCAGGCGGTCTTGTTGATGAGCCAATAGGGCGTCATCCTACAAAGCGTACCAATATGGCGGTAACTTTTTCTGGGCGGCCTTCGGTAACCCATTATCGAGTTATGGAAAAATACCGCTTGCATACACGTTTACGTTTACGCTTAGAAACAGGGCGCACGCATCAAATTCGGGTCCATATGGCACACATTACTCATCCTATAGTTGGCGATCCCGTGTATGGTGGCAGACCACGTCCACCTAAAAATGCAACACCAGAGCTACTTACTAAATTGCGTAGTTTCAAACGCCAAGCACTGCATGCAGCAATGCTTTCTTTATATCACCCAGTAACGGGTGAGCTAATGACATGGCATGCTGATTTACCTGATGACTTTGTTGAGTTAGTTGAGTTACTACAAGCTGATAATAAGCTTAATGGCAAAGACGAGTATTAAGCCAACTCATAGCACTAAAACCAACTCAGCAATTGAGTTGGTGCAATGGCCAGCGCCTTTAGCTGAAGCAAACAAAAAACATGCTGACAAAGTGTTGGCTGTGCAAACCACCCGTCTAACACCAGATAAGCTTCTAGAAAATAAAAGCTCCGCTTATCAAGGTTTCAATTTAGGTTTACATGTTGGTGATTGTGCCAAGCAGGTTGAGCATAACCGCCAATATTTACATAACTTTCTACCACCAAATGCCAAAATTCAATGGCTTGAACAAGTTCATGGCAATGAGGTTGCTGAAATAACGCAAGTCTTTAAGCAAGCTATTATTGCTGATGCTGCCGTGACGAGGAAAAAAAACACCTGTTTAGCAATAATGACGGCCGATTGTTTGCCTATATTATTGGCATCTAAAGCAGGTGATGAAATTGCGGCTATTCATGGCGGTTGGCGGCCACTAGCGGCAAACATAATTGCTAATACGCTCGATAAAATGAAAACACCTGCCGCCGATCTTTATGCTTGGCTTGGGCCTTGTATTTCAAAGAATGCTTTTGAAGTGGGTGACGAAGTAAAAGCGAGCTTTATGCAGCAAGGTGAACATTTTAATTCGGCTTTTGTAGCAAAAAAAAACAATGGTAAATATTGGGCCGATTTGCACCGTATTGCGGCCTTACAATTAGCAAGCTTGGGCATTAATTACATAAATACTTTGCCCGAATGTACCTATGCAAACACCGGTAAATATTACTCTTATCGGAAAAACACTATAACAGGACGCATGGCGACACTTATTTGTTTACTTTGAATACTTAAGTGGGAGGGCTTATTTTTTTAACAAAGTATCCTTAAACACTATTGAAAAAATCAAAATTCGACCTAATGTTATTAATAACTAATTCTTAAGACCCGTACTTTTTATTATCACGTACTGGCAGAGGAAAATTTATGCGTTTAGACCGTTTTACTCAATCATTTCAAGAATCTATTGCTGATGCACAATCACTGGCATTAGGCCGAGATCATCAATTTATTGAACCTATTCATTTGATGATGGCATTGCTAAATCAAAATGGTAACTCGGTAATACCGTTATTAAAAAGTGCTGGTATTGATATACGTACTTTGAGGATGGAAGTAGAGCAAGCGCTACAATCATTAGCGCAAATACAAGGCTCTGACGGTGATGTTCAGCTATCAGCAGCATCAGGTAAACTATTTAACTTATGCGATAAACATGCCCAAAAAATGTCTGACAAATACATTTCATCTGAAATGTTCTTACTTGCGGCACTTAAAGACAAAGGTGTTTTGGGCAAAATACTGCAAACATTGGGTGCTAATGAACAGCGTTTTAAAGCCGCAATTGAGTATGTGCGAGGTGGCCAAAAAGTTGACGACCCCAATGCCGAAGATGTCCGCCAAGCGTTGAAAAAATTTACCGTAGATTTAACTTTCCTTGCCGAGCAGGGCAAGTTAGATCCTGTTATTGGCCGTGATGATGAAATTCGACGCACTTTACAAGTATTGCAGCGCCGCACTAAAAATAACCCCGTATTAATAGGTCAACCTGGGGTGGGTAAAACCGCTATTGTGGAAGGGTTGGCACAACGTATTGTTGATCACGAAGTACCCGAGGGATTGAAAAACAAACGGGTACTGTCTTTAGATATGGGCGCTTTGGTGGCAGGAGCAAAATATCGCGGTGAGTTTGAAGAGCGTTTAAAAGCGGTGCTTAATGAGCTTGCCCAAGAAGAAGGGCAAGTTATTCTATTTATTGATGAATTACATACCATGGTAGGCGCAGGAAAAACTGACGGTGCTATGGATGCAGGTAATATGCTCAAACCTGCATTAGCTCGCGGTGATTTGCACTGTGTTGGCGCCACCACCATAGATGAGTATCGCAAGTATATTGAGAAAGATGCTGCCTTAGAGCGACGTTTTCAAAAAGTATTAGTTGAAGAACCCAGTGTTGAAGATACCATTGCTATTTTACGTGGTTTAAAAGAACGTTATGAGCTTCATCATAGTGTTAATATTACCGACCCTGCTATTGTTGCTGCGGCTACCTTGTCTCACCGATATATTAGCGACCGACAACTACCCGACAAAGCCATTGATTTAATTGATGAAGCTGCGTCGAGCATTCGTTTACAAATGGACTCTAAACCGGAAGATTTAGATCGACTTGAGCGACGACTAATCCAACTTAAATTAGAGCAAAAAGCGTTAGAAAAAGAAGTGGACGATGCTTCTAAAAAACGCTTGGTGCATATCTCAGAAAAAATAAATGACAAGCAACAACAATACGATGAATTAGACGAGGTATGGACTACAGAAAAAGCGGCTTTGCATGGTACTCAAGCGATAAAAGAAGAATTGGAGCAAGCGCGTATTGAATTAGAAGCGGCGCGGCGATCGGGCGATCTTAACCGTATGTCAGAGCTGCAATATGGCAGGTTACCAGAGTTGGAAAAACAGCTCGACTTAGCTAGCCAAGCTGAAATGCAAGAAATGACTTTATTAGCTAATAAGGTTACCGATGTTGAAATTGCTGATGTGCTAAGCCGCGCTACCGGTATTCCGGTGGCTAAAATGTTAGAACAAGAACGTGACAAGTTATTGCATATGGAAGATGAATTGCATCAACGAGTTATCGGACAAGAAGAAGCCGTAACGTCGGTGTCAAACGCCATTAGGCGCTCTCGTGCCGGTTTGGCTGATCCAAGCCAGCCCATTGGCTCTTTCTTATTCTTAGGGCCTACTGGTGTGGGTAAAACTGAATTAACTAAAGCGTTAGCCTACTTTCTTTTTGATAGTGAAGAATCACTGATTCGCATTGATATGTCTGAATTTATGGAAAAACATTCAGTGGCACGTTTAGTAGGTGCTCCGCCGGGTTATGTGGGTTATGAAGAAGGTGGTTATTTAACCGAAGCGGTTCGTCGCAAGCCTTATTCTGTTATTTTATTAGACGAAGTAGAAAAAGCCCATAGCGATGTTTTTAATATATTGTTGCAAGTACTTGATGATGGTCGACTAACTGACGGACAAGGTCGTACCGTTGACTTTAAAAATACGGTCATTATTATGACCTCAAACATTGGCTCTGATGTTATTCAAGAATTTAGCGATGACAGCCAATACCAGCAAATGAAAGCGAAAGTGATGAATGAAGTAGGCCATCATTTTAAACCTGAGTTTATTAATCGCATTGACGAATCAGTGGTGTTTCACCCCTTAGCCGCAACACAAATTGAGAGAATTGCAAAAATTCAACTCCAAGCTTTATCCGATCGTTTGGCTGAGCAAGAACTAAAGTTATCGGTAAGCCCAGCAGCGTTAGCATTCATTGCGCAAGCAGGGTTTGACCCTGTTTTTGGCGCAAGGCCGTTAAAACGTGCGATTCAGCGAGGCATAGAAAATCCATTAGCACAGAAATTACTAGCGGGCGATTTTGCTAGTGGCGCTACTATAAAACTGGCAGAGAAAAATGGTGAATTAGTCTTTAGTTAATGACGTTTATTGTGCACTTATTTGTTTAAATAAGTAATGCCATGTAATTCAATTTAACTTTTACTTTGTTCACAATACATATTGATATGCTTTTTACTTAACGCAAGTTGAGCTTTTGTTTCTTTCTTAGACAATGTTTTGTTTTTACCATCAGGGCCTGTAACCATGACCTTATCAAAAGAATTTAGCATTTTTTCATTGAGTTGTGCAGCTTTACAATTTGTTTCTGCAATTTTCTTATTCTTGGCTTGTATATCGGCTTTTTCTTGCTCATATTTAGCTAATTGTTCATCAACTGAGGGTAATTTAGCTTGTTCGGGTAATTCTTCTTTTCTGGCCTTATAAGAAGAAAAAGTGGTTAGCTGAGAGTAATTACTTGTTTGTGGTTGGTGTTGACTAAAATGCACGACATTATTCTCATCAACCCAACGATATATAGCAATGTCCTTTGCAATGACATTCGTACTCAATATAACAGCTAACCATAATGCGATGGTGACTGAATGGCGAATATTCATATTAATTCCTTTGCTGCTAATTGAGAGCTTACTAATTTAAGTATAAGAGTATTACACAGTTAAATTCAACTTAGGGGAAATTAACAGCATATTCAATGAGTTTTTAATTTATTTGTGCAAAAAATATTTTGTATTAGTTGCCGTAATTATTTTATTATCTTCAAAGAGTTCAACTCTCTACGTTGCCATATTTGTTACGTAATTACATTTTCAATCTAAAGTCTTGCTATGTGGGAGTGTTTTTTATACTTTAGTAGTTAGGTGTTTAAAATTAATAATAATATCAAGGAAGTAATCTTATGCAATATGAAGAATATAAAATAATTTATGTCACTGAAGGTGGTTGCGGTACAGTTTTACTGGGCTCAAGCGGTTTACCTTTGAAACGTTTGGAAGCAACTTTAAATCAAGAGGCTAGCGACGGGTGGCAGTTGGTATTTCAAGTGATTGAACAAAAACGGTTTTGGTTATTTTGGTCTCGTGAAGCGGTTATTCTGACTCTTGGTCGTTGTAGATGATAGCTTGAACTATGAAAAGCCTGCTTAAAAATTCAGTTTTAAAAGCCATTCGTTATTACCAAAATACCGGTGGCTCAAAGCAGCATTTTGCTACTTCCTGTAATTTCACCCCAAGTTGCTCTCATTATACTTATCAAGCAATTGAACACTTTGGTCTATGGCAAGGCACTAGATTGGGAATTAATCGTATTCGACGTTGTAATGAGAGTGATTGTATTATTACTACAGATGACCCCGTTCCCTTGTTTTTGCCAGTGAAAACTCGCTAGGGGTTTATGACACATGAAAAGGATTTGAATGATGGCACAATCACTCGATAATGAGCAGTTGCGTTTAGAAGAAAATCAACTAAGAGAGCAAGTAACCGCTTTATCAGTTGAACAAAAAAGACAATATTATGCCCAAGAACTACAACAGATAAAAGATCCCGACACTTATGCAGCACTAAATTGGGCTTTTATAGCGGGTTTACATCATTTTTATTTAGGTAAATGGCAACGAGGTTTAATTAATTTGGCCCTAATGTTTACTGGTTTGTTATTTTACTTTTCAGGACTGTTTACTTTATTTGGCGCAGCGTTAGTTTTATTGGTTTTTATCATTGAACTGCCTCAACTTTTCAATAGTAAAAACGTTATTCATAGTTATAACAATCAGTTAATGAAAACGCTATTAAAGCAATTCGATCAATAAGCCTAGCTCACTTTAGCATTATCAATAGCAGGGTATTATTGATGCAGTACACCGGGTTTTTTACCTGTTTTGGTTGATTTTTTGGGTGAACAGTGGGTGCTTTTTTGAAGAAGTGATACAATAAGTTCATATTTATTCATCGTTTTCGGAAAATTTTTCTGCATGAACAACCAAAACCTAACCCATGATAAAGTCCCTGATATTGCTGTTGTTATTGAATTTTTAAAAAAATTGCAAGATCAAATTTGCCAAGCACTAACACAAGCTGACGGTAGTGGTGAGTTTATTGAAGATAACTGGCAGCGTGACGAAGGTGGTGGTGGTCGCACGCGTGTCATGACTAATGGCACTATAATAGAGCAAGGCGGAGTGAACTTTTCCGTTGTTAGTGGCGATAAACTTCCACCCTCAGCAACCGCTCATCGACCCGAATTAGCTGGCCGCACATGGCAAGCTTGTGGTGTGTCTTTGGTTATTCATCCTAAAAACCCACATATTCCTACTTCTCACGCTAACGTACGTTTTTTTATTGCAGAAAAAGAAGGTGAAGCACCTGTTTGGTGGTTTGGTGGGGGCTTTGATTTAACACCCTTTTATCCGGTCGATGAAGATGTTTTACATTGGCATCACGTTGCGCATGAATTATGTCAACCCTTTGGTGAACAAGTTTATGGCGATTATAAAAAATGGTGTGATGAATATTTCTATTTAAAACATCGAGATGAAACTCGTGGCGTGGGTGGTTTATTTTTTGATGATTTAAACCAATGGGATTTTGATACTTGTTTAAAATATATTGAAGCAGTGGGGCAAGGCTTTATTGATGCTTATGTGCCTATATTCAATCGTCGCAAAAATGATGGATTTACAGAGCAACAACGACAATTTCAGCTATATCGTCGTGGTCGTTATGTTGAGTTTAACTTGGTATTTGATCGAGGCACTTTATTTGGTTTGCAGTCGGGCGGTAGAACCGAGTCTATTTTAATGTCGATGCCGCCACTGGCTCGCTGGCAATATAATTATCAAGCGGAAGAACATAGTGAAGAAGCGAAACTCAATCACTATTTAGTACCACGAGACTGGTTAGCTGAATTGTCTGCCAATAAGTAACTTAAAACAGTAAGTTTGAAGTACAACCTATAAAATAAATAGGTTGTACTCTTTTTTGTACAGTTTTACTGCTTTATACCTTCAATGTGCAAGCTCAATTGCACATTATCTGACGCAGGACCTAAATTCATTTTAATAGCAAAATCAGTTAATGAAATATTGGTGGTGCCGCTAAAACCAACACGATAACCGCCCCACGGATCTTTACCTTCGCCAATGGTTTGTGCGTCAATCACTATTTCTTTGCTAACGCCATGTAGCGTTAATGTACCCGCTATGGCTAATTTACCATCACCCTTATCGGTAACAGAGTTGCTGACAAATTTAGCGTTAGCAAATTTGCTGATATCTAAAAAGTCATCGCTTTTTAAATGCTTGTCGCGCTCAGCATGGTTTGAATTGATACTGCTTGTATCAATATTTACTTCAATTTTTGAGGCGGCAATGTTTTTGGCGTCATAGCTAAAGCTGCCGCTAAATTTATCAAACCTTCCTGTTAACCAACTATAACCTAAATGCTGTACTTTAAAGTTAATAGACGCATGAGCGCCTTTACTGTCAATAACATAATCAGCCGCATGAGCTGTTGGTAAAAAAGTGGTTACAGCCAGCGCTGATATAAAGGCTAATTTAGTTAACTGTTTTTTCATTTATACTCTCCAATTTTTGGCGTTTGCCAATGATTCTGTTTAAGGTGTTATCTTTATCAATAAAGTGGTGTTTGAGTGCTGCTAGCGCATGTAATGTTGCTAGTGCTATCAGTAAATAAGCGAGCCATTGATGAATAAGACCGGCTATGTCTTCTTGATTTTCAATCATGGATCCCAAAGCGGGTATCATGATAAGTTCAAATACTTCTATTCCTCGACCATCGGCCGTTGAAATTAAATAACCCGTTATCATCACCATAAAAATCAGTAACAAAAGTAAAGTGTGTGTTATTTTGCCTGCCTTTTGTTCTAATGAAGTATGACTAGCTAAATGACTTGGTGTTATTTGTGTACTGCGCCATAGTAGTCTAAATATCATTAATAAAAAGAATGTGATACCAATACTTTTGTGTAGTTCTGGGGCAGTTTTATACCATGGATGATAATAGGTTAAATCAACCATGTAAAAACCTAAGGCAAATAAGCCAAAGACAGTCAGCGCTGATAACCAGTGAAAAAAAATGCTGACAGAGCCATAATTTAAGTTTGTGTTGTTCAATATATTACTCCGTATTGGCCCGCATTAGCCGAAATATTTCCCTACTCGGCTATGTTCCTACCTGATGGCAAAAAGTATGCCTATCATTTAATTAAATTTATATTGAAGCTTTGTTTATAACTTGTTAAATTTTAATTTATGTTTTTGTATGGTACTTTTATTATCCATCGCATAGCTATGACAATAGGCAAGAGAGAATAAATGACCTTAGAGCAACTTAGAATGCTGATACAAGTGGCGGAGTTAGGTAGCCTTAAAGCCGCGAGTGAAAAGCTTTTTAAAACACAGCCCGCTATTAGCCAAGGTATTAAACAGCTAGAAACACAATTAGGAATACAATTGTTTAGTCGGCAGGGTTATCGCTTGCTGTTGACCGACAACGGCAAACAAATATACCAACACGCACTGCGTTTACTCAATGAAGCAGAGCAAATAAAACAGTTGGCTAGTTTTTTAATGGCAGGCAATGAAGCTACTGTCACTATCGCGATTGAAGCGTCGTATGATGTAAAACGAATATTGCCGGTGCTGGAAATGACGCAGACCGAGTTTCCGCACACCCAAATTATTTTAAAGCAGGAATATATTAATGGTGCGCTAGAAGCGGTGCAGTCAAATCAGGCAGATCTTGCCCTTACGACCATAGATAACTTAGCACTGCAATCAGGAAACTATGAAGCCAATAAGCTTTATCAAGGTAATTTATGTAATGTTGCGGCACCGAAGTTTTTACAGCGTCACCCTAAATTAATCTCAGTAGAAGAATTAAAAGATGAATATCAAATTGTCGTGCAAGACTCAGGGCAAAGTAGCCAGGGTATAAGCTATAGTGTACAAGCCGGGCAACGGTGTTGGTATGTAAATGACTTTAGTACCAAAAAAACCTTAATTATGAGTGGTATTGGCTGGGGGCGATTGCCTGATTATATGATTAAAGATGAACTGCATACTCAGTCACTGGTTGCGGTTAGTTTACAAGATTTTGATACCTTGGTTGCGCTCAATTATCAGGCGATAAAGTTAAAGTCTCGATTACTTGGGCCTGTTGCCAGTAAGTTATGGCAAAACTTAGCATCGATGCAGCCATAAGCTTTTAAGCTTTTAAGCTTGTTTCTTACGGGCAGGCGCTAATGCTTGTGCAATAGTTGATTGCAATAAAACTATTTTTTGCTTATTTTCTTGTTGCTCAGTTTTTAGTTGCAGGCGAGCGGTTAATAAATCATTGGTGAGGTTTAATGCTGTCATCAATAAAGCTTGTTCTGGGGTGGCAATAGATTTGCTGTTATTCATGGCCGTTAAACGATCACTAAGTTCAGCTGCAGCGCCAAGCAAAGCGCTTTCTTGTCCGATAGGACAAGCCACTTTTAATTTGCGATCAATCACAGTGATTTCAACAGTGCGTTGAGTCATTTTGTATAATTTCCAAGCAGTTTTAATAACATAGCATAAATTGCAACGTAACTTGCACTATAACTGTGCTGAGATCTTGATGCAAGCAAATGCCTAGCTTTCTCTTTTGTTGTACAAGTTTTCTCATGCCTTTTAACAACGGCAATGGTAGGATAACGTCATTAGTTTTCTTAATAAATAGCGATTCGTTATGACCATAAGCTCAACACAAAGTAATAAATTAGACTTTGCTAGCGCACAAGCCAATATTACCACTGAAAATGTTCAAGCACACGCCAGTGAAATTCAGGGTGTGTTAACGGGCTTGATTTGTGCAGGTTTCCCTTTTGAAAAGCAAGATTATTTAGCGATGCTTCATGATTTATTCAATAATGGTGAAGATTTTTCAGCAAGCATCAAAGCCGTAATCAAACAAATGTTTAGTGAGTTATGGACAGATATTCTTGATGATACTTACAGTTTTCAATTAATGCTACCGGATGACGATGATTCACTGGCTGAGCGCGGCCATGCGTTAGGTGTTTGGGTGCAAGGCTTTAATTTAGGCTTTGGTTTACAGCAAAAAGATAAACCGGTTGTTTCAGCCGAAATTAAAGAAGTACTGATTGATTTTGCTGAAATTGCTAACCTTTCCGATGAAATGGAAGAAAATGAAGACACCGAACAGGCCTATTTTGAAGTAAGTGAATACGTACGTATGTCTGCGTTGTTATGCTTTACTGAATTAGGAGTATTGCCTACTCAATCGGGCGACAAACATCAAAAAAGCAGTACCATACATTAGAGCAAGTTATGAAAACTCAAGACAATATGCCGACCACAACTAAAAACTTACCGGGTTTAGCTAAATTATCAATGAGCGACTTTCAAAGTCATCGAGATAACTTTTTTGCCAAAATGACGGATAACTCGGTGGCCTTTTTTCCTGCAGCGACAGAAACAACACGCAGTAATGATACTGAATTTGCTTTTTGCCAAAATAAAAACTTTTATTATTTAACAGGTTTTAATGAACCCAATGCTTTATTGATACTGCTTAAACAAAGCGATAGTGAACAAGCTATTTTATTTTCATTGCCTAAAGATAGAAAGCACGAAATATGGCATGGTCGTCGAGTTGGACAAGCACATGCTTGTCAAGAATATGGTTTCGATCAGTGTTTTACCCTTGTTGAACAAGATGACTTAATCGCACAATATTTACATGGTTTAAGCCAAGTTTATTTTGCTTTTGATGATGAGCAATTATCTCAGCAAATTTTTGGTTATTTAGCACAAGTACGAGCTAACGTTCGTCAAGGCGCCAAAGTGCCAACGCAGTTAAATGACGCTAGCCCAATAATTAATGAACTAAGGTTAATTAAAAGCGCTAATGAAATCGAATTAATGCGACAAGTGAATTTCATTTCAGGTTTAGCCCATCAAAGAGCGATGCAAAAAACCCAAGCAGGCTTGTTTGAATATCAAATAGAAAATGAAATTTTGCACGAGTTTACTCGCTATGGCGCTCGTTATGCAGCATATGCCACTATAGTTGCCGGTGGTGATAACGCTAATATTCTACATTACACCAATAATGGCGAACAGCTTCAAAATAGTGATTTATTGCTTATTGATGCCGGTGGTGAATTATCAGGTTATGCCGCGGATATCACGCGAACATTCCCCATCAATGGCAAGTTTACAGAGCCACAAAAAAGCTTGTACCAACTGGTGCTTGATACTAAATCTACCGTCATTGCCGCGATTAAACCAGGCATTACTTTTGCCAAACTAAACCATATTGCTCATCAATGTTTAACCCAAGGCTTAGTGGAGTTAGGTATATTAACGGGTGATTTAACTGAGTTAGTTAAAGACAAAGCCTGTAAAAAGTATTTCATTCATGGCTTAGGCCATTGGTTGGGTTTAGATGTTCATGACGTGGGTGATTATCACAGTAATGAAGCAAAGGCGCAGTTACGCGAATTTTTGCCGAGTATGGTATTAACCATTGAACCTGGGCTTTATATGCCTCTTGATGATAAAAACATAGCAAAAAAATGGCGCGGTATAGGCATTCGCATTGAGGATAATATTGTGGTTACTGAACATGGTTGTGAAAATCTAACCGCTAATTGTCCTGAAACTATTGCTGAGATTGAAGCCTTGATGGCTGTAGGTCGTCACGAGCGAAGCGAGGCACGACAAAATATTGCCGAAGCAGGAGAATATACTTCAGTATGCTCTGATACGTCACATTCATGTGACGTAAGCATCGACCTTCAAAAATAACGAATAGTATTATGAAAAATAACAAAAAATTCGATATTATTATTTCAGGAGGTGGCTTATCCGGCTGTTTAATGGCATTAAGCTTGGCTAACTTGAGCAAAGCCGATGGTGGTTTGTTGTCTATTGCCATTGTTGAAGCGACAAAAGCTGAAACAGTCAAAATACAGGCTAATACAAGATCATTGTTTGATGATCGCGTGTTGGCACTTTCTCATGGTAGTGCCGCCTATTTAAAAAAAATGGCGGTATGGCCGTATTTATCAAGTGACGCTTGTGCGATTGAAAAAATTGATATTTCTGATCGAGGCCACTACGGCAAAGCGCGTTTAGAAGCGCAACAGCAGGGTGTTTCTGCCTTAGGTTATGTTATTGAAATGGCGGTTATTGGCAAAGGTTTATTAACAGAACTAGCGGATAAAAGTAATGTGCACTGGTTCAACCCTGATAGCATTAGTGATATCAACTGGAAGCCAGATGATGATACCGCCACCGTTAGTGTTGAACTTAATTCAGGAACTAGTATACAAGCTAGTTTATTGCTTGCGTGTGATGGTGTTAATTCCCCCTGTCGGCAATTGGCAGGTATTAACGTTAACCATAGTGATTACCATCAAGTGGCATTAATTGCTAATGTCGCTACCGAACACCCCCATAAAAACAAGGCTTATGAACGTTTTACCGAATTTGGCCCTCTTGCCATGTTGCCTCTTTCGAAATTAAGAGCCAAACTTAAAGTTAAGCCAAATGGGCAAGGTCGTTGTTCACTAGTATGGACCATGACACCTGAGCAAAGTGAAGCAATGCTCCTGCTAAATAATGACCACTTTTGCCAGCAACTGGAACTCGCTTTTGGCAGTTGGCTTGGCAAAATAACTCAAGTTGGCAAACGTGATGTTTATCCATTAGTTTTATTGCAAGCATCGCAGCAAACTTATCATCGTATGGCATTAGTTGGTAATGCCGCTCATACTATTCATCCTATTGCTGGGCAAGGTTTTAACTTAGGTTTACGCGATGTTCAGCTAATGGCGGAACTCATTGCCCAAGCATTAAAAAATAACCAAGATATAGGTAGTTTTGCTTTGTTAAATAACTATGCACAACAGCGTCAGCGAGATCAAAAGCAAACAATTAAACTCACTGATTCGTTAGTGACTTTATTTGCCAATGATTTACCACCTTTGATAGCAGGTAGAAACATTGGTTTGAAAGTAATGAATTACTTTAGCCCGTTGAAAAAAACGCTAGTGAACAAACTAATGGGCTATTAATGGTTGGTTGCCCCAAACGCGGCCTTCATAGATGGTGGCCACTTAGGTTATGTCGGGAACATATAACCTGAAGTGAGACACGGCAGTAAGCGTGTTAATTCACCGAACTGAAGAGAGAAAAATGCAAAAATTTGATGTGTTAATTGTGGGTGCTGGCATGGTAGGTTTAACACTTGCACTGGCGTTAAGAAAAACCACTAATTTTACTATCGCTATTGCTGACACTTTAGCAATAGCCGCGCTAACTGACGAGCCAGAAGTACGGGTTAGTGCTATTAATGTGGCAAGCAAAACACTTTTTGAGCACCTAGATGTTTGGTCTGATATTGAAAAGCAACGCTTGCAAGCATATCAGCATATGCATATTTGGGACAAAGCGGGTATTGGAAAATTAGACTTTAGTGCTGCCGAGCTAGACACTTTTCCAAAAAACGAACATTTAGGTTGGATCATTGAAAATAACGTTATTCGTTATGCGCTCTGGCAAAAAGCTCAACAAGATGAAGGTATTCACTTTTTCACTGAGCATAAATTAGTTAATATTGCCGTAGGCGAGAGTGAGGCCTTTGTTAGTTTTGAGTCAAACCATAGTAATCCAGTGCCATTAATGGCAAAGCTGGTTGTCGGTGCTGATGGCGCAAATTCATGGTTACGAACACAAATGAATATGGCAATGATCATGCGAGATTATGATCACAACGCCATTGTCGCTACAGTTAAGTGTTCACAAGGACATAAAAATACCGCCTGGCAAGTTTTTTTACCAACCGGACCATTAGCATTCTTACCTATTTATCCACAAAACAAGGAAACTTGTTCAATTGTTTATTCAACCTCACCCGAAGATGCAAAACGTTTAATGCAGCTTTCAGCTGTCAATTTTGCTAAAGAGTTAACCGCGGCCAGCGATGGTAAATTAGGTATTATTGAACTCACTAGTGAACGTTATACTTACCCGTTAACCATGCGTTTAGCACAAAATTTTGTCAAAGAGCGCATGGTACTTATTGGGGATGCTGCCCACACTATTCATCCACTTGCGGGTCAGGGGGTGAATTTAGGTTTATTAGATGCGGCGGCATTAGCACAAAGCTTGCAAAACTTAACCGCTGAGCAAGACTTAGGGGATCAAAAAATGCTAAAAGCCTTTGCTCGTTATCGAAAAAGTGAAGCCGTTGAAATGATTGTCGCCATGGAGGCGATTAAGCAAACTTTTTCAGTGCAACAATCGGCGTTTAACTTTATTCGTGGCGTTGGCATGAATTTACTTAATAACATCAAACCTGCAAAAAAAATTATGATAGAACAAGCGCTTGGTTTAAAAAGTGATTTACCTGAACTAGCACAACACTAGCAGAACTAAGCTATCTAAATTGGTCACCATAAAGAAGTGTCGCAAAAAAAGTTATAAAATTTATCGCGGCTATTTATATTATTAATCGTGTTAGCTAGGCTTTAATTTCATAAATGGTATTTTTGTAGAATTAAATACTGTTTTTTTTTAATACACTGTTTTTTATTTGCATAACACGTTGGCTGCTTGTTGAATCAGCAGGTTTCAAGAGCTATAATTAACACAAATTTGATAAGCCTATTACTACGTTAAGTGAGGCTTCTTTGGGTATGACTTATGACTAACAAAACCGTACTACACGCAAAACACTTAGCTTCTGGCGCAAAAATGGTTGATTTCCATGGCTGGGAAATGCCCATTAACTATGGTTCGCAAATAGAAGAACACCATGCTGTGCGTCAAAATGCAGGCATGTTTGATGTATCTCACATGACCATTGTTGATGTTCAAGGTAAAGATGCCAAAGCATTCTTACGCCGTTTAGTGATTAATGATGTCGCTAAATTAACGGTTGCCGGTAAGGCATTATACACCGGCATGTTAAACGAAGCCGGCGGCGTAATTGATGATTTAATTATCTACTACTTTTCAGAAACCAATTATCGTTTAGTGGTTAACTCAGCCACTCGTGAAAAAGATTTGGCTTGGATGAACAAGCAATCTACAGGTTTTGATATCACTATTACTGAACGTCCTGAATTCGGCATGATTGCTGTGCAAGGACCACAAGCAAAAGCGAAAGTAGCAAATTTATTAACGCCAGCACAAATTGTAGCGGTTGAAGGCATGAAGCCATTTTTTGGTGTACAAGTAGGTGATTTATTTATCGCTACTACCGGTTATACCGGTGAAGAGGGGTACGAAATAATTGTGCCAGATAATGCCGCAGAAGACTTCTGGCAGAAACTACTAGATGTTGGTGTTGCTCCTTGTGGTTTAGGCGCACGTGATACCTTGCGCTTAGAAGCCGGCATGAATCTTTATGGTTTAGATATGGATGAAACCGTGTCGCCATTAGCCGCTAACATGGCTTGGACCATTAGCTGGGAGCCAACTGATCGCAACTTTATTGGGCGTGAAGTATTAACAACGCAAAAAACCGCAGGCGACCAACTTAAACTAGTGGGTTTAGTGTTAACCGAAAAAGGTGTGCTACGCACAGGACAAAAAGTGATCAGTGAATTTGGTGAAGGAACTATTACCTCAGGTACCTTCTCGCCAACATTAGGTCACAGTGTTGCTTTAGCACGCGTCCCCCGTAGTGTAAAAGTTGGCGATACGGTTGACGTTGAAATGCGTAAAAAGCTAGTAAAAGTGCAAGTGACTAAGCCGAGTTTTGTTCGTAACGGCGCCCAAGTATTCTAATTGAAAATAAATCTAGATGTTCTATATTAAGTAAACAACTAATCTAATCATTAATATTGAAAAATTTAACCAATAGGAAAAATAAAAATGAGCAACATTCCTTCAGAATTAAAATATGCAACATCACACGAGTGGGTACGTAACGAAGGTGACGGCACAGTAACTGTTGGTATCACCGAACATGCCCAAGATCTTTTAGGTGACATGGTTTTTGTTGAATTACCCGACGTTGGCGATGAAGTGAGCACAGGTGATGATATTTGTGTTGCTGAATCAGTTAAAGCAGCGTCAGACATATACGCTCCGGTGTCAGGTAAAGTGGTTGCAGTGAATGAAGATCTTGAAGATTCACCTGAGTTATTAAACTCAGATGCTTTTGGCGACGGTTGGTTATTCAAAGTTAAAATGGATGATGCCGGTGAGCTAGAAAATTTGCTTGATGCGCAAGGTTATAAAGACTCTATCGACGAGTAAAATTACCCACGTAGGCGGCTTATTTTCGAAAAAAGTATTCGCGCTGTTAACTAAATATCGTATTTTAAAAGCTCTGATGTTATCAGGGCTTTCTTTTTATTTGTAATAATTATTTAAGTGAAACTGTTATGAACTCTCAATCACTGGTTAACTCACTCGACGTTTTGTCGTTAGCACAACTAGAGCAAACTCAAGACTTTATTCGTCGTCATATTGGTCCAAGTGCAGCACAAACTCAAGTCATGTTAAATGACATGGGTGTTGAATCAGTTGATGCTTTAATTGATGAAATAGTACCCAAGGATATTCGTTTAACCGAGCTGCCTAACATTGGTGACAGTAAAACAGAAGTTCAAGCGTTGGCCGATTTAAAAGCTGTTGCAAGTTTAAATAAAGTAAACACCTCCTATATTGGTTTAGGTTATTACCCCACATTAACACCGAATGTTATTACTCGTAACGTACTAGAAAATCCCGGTTGGTATACGGCTTATACGCCTTATCAGCCTGAAATTGCCCAAGGACGTTTAGAATCCTTACTTAATTATCAGCAAATGTGTATTGACCTAACAGGCTTGCCTCTTGCGAGTGCTTCATTACTTGATGAAGGCACGGCTGCCGCTGAAGCGATGGCATTGGCGAAACGAGTTTCTAAAAATAAAAAATCTAATCTATTCTTTATTTCAAGTGATGTTTTTCCACAAACTATTGATGTAGTCAAACAACGTGCCGACATGTTTGGTTTTGATGTCATTATTGCTCCAGCAGTTGAGGCAGCAGATCACGATATTTTTGGCGCACTTATTCAATACCCAAGTGCAACTGGTGAAGTATCAGATATCAGCGAGTTAATTGAAAAAATTCATGCTAAAAAAGGCATTGTCGCTGTCGCTGCTGATATTATGAGCTTGGTGTTATTAAAAGCGCCGGGCGAATTAGGCGCCGATGCCGTTATAGGCTCAAGCCAACGCTTTGGTGTACCTATGGGGTATGGTGGTCCTCATGCGGCATTTTTCACCACCAGTGATAAGTACAAACGTTCATTACCGGGCCGAATTATTGGTGTATCTAAAGATACTCGTGGTAACCCAGCATTACGTATGGCTATGCAAACCCGTGAACAACATATTCGCCGTGAAAAAGCCAACTCAAACATTTGTACTGCGCAAGTATTATTAGCTAATATGGCCGCGTTTTACGCGGTTTATCATGGCCCTAAGGGCTTAAAAACTATTGCTAGTCGTATTCACCGTTTTGCTGATATTTTAGCAACAGGTACTCGAGTGAAAGGTTTAGCCCCGCTTCATGATAACTATTTTGATACCTTAACTTTTAACCTTGCTGGTCTTAAAGATGATTCATTTCAAGGTAATAGCAAAGCAGAAATTATTGAACGCGCGTTAATTTCTGGCGTTAATTTACGTAGCGATGTTGACGGTCAAATCAGTATTTCGCTTGACGAAACCACAACTCGCGCTGATATTGCCCAGTTATTTACTATTTTATTAGGGGCAAATCACGGTTTAGATGTTGCAGGTTTAGATGCACAAATCATCACACAAGGCTCAACCTCTATTCCGGCATCTCTCATTCGCGAATCAGCGATATTAAGTCACCCAGTATTTAACTCGTATCACAGTGAAACCGAAATGCTGCGTTACATAAAACGACTTGAAAACAAAGATTTGGCCTTGAATCACTCGATGATTTCATTAGGCTCTTGTACAATGAAGCTTAACGCAACCGCACAAATGATTCCCGTTAGCTGGCCTGAATTTGCCAACATGCATCCGTTTGCACCGCAAGATCAAGCACTTGGTTATAAAAAAATGATTGACGAGTTAGCCAACTGGTTAGTTGAATTAACGGGTTACGATAAAGTATCAATGCAGCCAAATTCAGGTGCTCAAGGTGAATATGCTGGCCTTATTGCTATTCATAAATACCATGAAAGCAGAGGCGACAGCCATCGTAATATTTGTTTAATTCCAGCGTCTGCTCACGGTACTAACCCAGCATCAGCACAAATGGTTGGCATGAAAGTGGTAGTGGTTGCTTGTACTAAAGATGGCAACGTTGACATGGACGACTTGAAAGCAAAAGCTGAAGAGTTACGCGAGAACCTTTCTTGCATCATGATTACTTACCCTTCTACGCACGGTGTTTATGAAACCACTATTAGCGAAATATGTCACATAATTCATGATAATGGCGGGCAAGTATACCTTGATGGCGCCAACATGAATGCCCAAGTAGGTATTACTTCCCCCGGTTTTATTGGCGCTGACGTTTCACATCTTAACTTACATAAAACTTTTGCTATTCCACATGGTGGCGGTGGTCCAGGTATGGGGCCTATTGGTGTTAAAGCTCACCTTGCACCTTTTTTACCTGATCATCCCTTGGTCAACATTGTGAAAGAAAACCAAGGTAACGGCGCGGTATCGGCAGCTCCTTTTGGCAGTGCTGGTATATTACCTATCACCTACCTATACATTGCACTGTTAGGTAAAGAAGGTGTTACCGCAGCAACTAAATATGCGATTACTAATGCTAATTATTTAGTCACTAAGCTGAGTCAGCATTATCCTATTTTATATACTGATCCCAATGGCCGTGTAGCTCACGAATGTATTGTTGACTTACGGCCCATTAAAGAGGCCTGTGGCGTAACTGAAATGGATATCGCCAAGCGATTAATCGACTACGGTTTTCATTCGCCCACCATGTCATTCCCCGTAGCGGGTACCTTGATGATAGAGCCAACGGAGTCAGAATCAAAAGTTGAGCTAGACCGTTTTATTGAAGCCATGGTGTGTATTCGTAATGAAGTACGCAAAGTAGAGTCAGGCGAATGGACGTTAGAAAACAACCCATTACATCACGCCCCTCATACGCTAGCAGACATTACCGAGGCAAACTGGAACAGAGCCTACAGCATTAGCGATGCGGTATTTCCAGTAGCCAGTGTAAAAATCAATAAATTTTGGCCAACCGTTAATCGCATTGATGATGTGTATGGTGATAGAAATTTAGTGTGTTCGTGTCCGCCCGTTGAGAGTTATATTGATTAGTTAATTTTTGTGGTGACTGTTAATAAAGTTTGTGATTAATGGAAGTGAAAAAGGTGAGCCTAGTGCTCACCTTTTTGTTTTTGAGTTTTTGAAAGGTTAAAATTTCTTTGTTAAACTTTCTATTTCAAAAATGTCTACTATGCTTATTTTATCGGCTTCTTTTTGCTACAACCATTTTCAGGAAAAAGCCAAGAATGATAAATCGGCAAGTATGTTGTCTGTCGCCATAGGGCTGAAAAGCTACTAATAAAAATAATATATTTTCCATTGTGTAGCAAAAATAATAAACAGTGGAATTGGGGGCGTAGTGGAATTAACTAGTCAAATTAATCAAATTTGGCCGATAGCGGCGTATTTTGTCATTTTAGTTGCTATGCTAATTTTTATGATGGTTTTATCCCATTTTCTGGGACCCAAAACTAAATCTCGCGCTAAAAACATTCCTTATGAGTCAGGCATTATTTCTGTCGATAACAATAAAACCCGTTTTGGTAATCATTTCTTTTTGTATGCTATTTTCTTCGTTATTTTCGATTTAGAAATTATCTTTCTTTTTGCTTGGGTTATCGCTTTTGACGAAGTTGGTTGGCTTGGTTTTATTGAGGCCAGTATTTTCATTTTGGTTTTGCTAGCAGCACTGGTTTATTTAATTCGTGTTGGCGCGCTTGATCTTAAACATCGTCACCAAGGTGTACGAATACAACAGTTAAATCATGAGAACTTAAACCTCAGTAGCTTAAGTTTCAAAAACAAGGAACGATTTTAATGGAGTGGTCATTAACTAAAGCGAAACTTGATGAGCAAATGAGCCAAGCTAAAGCGGTTTCTGAGCAAGAATTACAGCGTAGCGTTTTTATGGCCAAACTTGACGACATGGTTAACTGGGGGCGAAAAAATTCTATTTGGCCGTTCAACTTCGGTTTAAGTTGTTGTTATGTAGAAATGGCCACCTGTTTTACTTCGCGTCATGATATTGCCCGTTTTGGCGCCGAGGTTATACGTGCTACGCCAAGGCAAGCTGATTTGATGGTTATTTCGGGTACTTGTTTTCGTAAAATGGCACCGGTGATCCGGCATTTGTATGAACAATTATTAGAGCCGCGTTGGATTATTTCGATGGGATCTTGTGCTAACTCTGGCGGCATGTACGACATTTATTCAGTAGTGCAAGGGGTTGATAAATTCATTCCGGTTGATGTTTATGTACCCGGTTGCCCACCACGACCTGAGGCATTACTGGAAGGTTTATTATTATTACAAAATCAAATTCAGCACCAACCTCGGCCATTAAGCTGGGTAGTAGGAGAACAGTCTGTATCGCAAATAGCTAAACCTTCACTGCGTGATATTAAACATCAAAGTCGCATTCAAGTAACACACCTTGATTCGCCTGATTTATCATAAAGAGCCGTATTTATGAAAGGATGTATTGACTGATGACTATTGCTAATATTGAGAAAATTATTGATATGACCGCCAGTAAGGATTGGCGGCAAAGCACCGTAGTTAGCTTATTTGAAGAAATAACCGCACTAGTCCCTAATATTCAACTAACGCCGGTTAGCGCCGTTGAAAACATTGTTGATGATATACCGAGTTTTTGGCTTGATAAAAGCAGTATTTTAAAAGTGATGCAAGCGCTAAAACATGATTTATCAAGCCCCTTTGATATGTGCTTTGATTTATGTGCTATTGATGAAACCGAGCGTCAGCATAAGGCGAGTTATGTTAGCGACTTTACCCTTACTTACCATTTACGCTCTCACCAAAGAAACCAAGATATTCGCTTAAAAGTAGCTATTACTGCGGCTGACAAAAACATTGATAGTGTTTGTAGTATTTGGGTAAATGCCAATTGGTATGAACGAGAAGTATGGGACATGTTCGGTATTAACTTTACCGGTCATCCTTATCTGTGCCGTATTCTAATGCCAAATACTTGGCAAGGTCACCCGCTGTTAAAAACTCATCCAGCTCGCGCCACTGAAATGGCACCCTTTACTTTACCACCCGATGAACAAGATAAAGAGCAGCAAGCGCTGAAATTTAACCCTGAGGCGTGGGGCATGAAACGCCAAAATAAACACAACGATTTTATGTTTTTAAACCTTGGCCCCAATCATCCCAGTGTTCACGGTGCTTTTCGTATTGTCTTGCAAATGGATGGTGAAGAAATTGTTGATTGTGTGCCTGATATTGGTTATCACCATCGCGGCGCTGAAAAAATGGGTGAACGTCAATCTTGGCATAGTTATATTCCCTACACCGACCGTATAGACTACCTTGGTGGTGTGATGAATAACTTTCCTTACGTGATGGCGGTAGAAAAACTGGCGGGCATAACGGTACCCGATAGAGCCAAAGTTATTCGCATTATGACCGCAGAAATGTTTCGCATTTTATCGCACTTACTTTTTTACGGTACTTTTGCCCAAGATATCGGCGCGCTATCGCCTATTTTTTATATGTTTATCGACCGTGAAAAATTGTTTGCCATCATCGAAGCATTTACCGGCGCACGTATGCATCCAAGCTGGTTTCGCATCGGTGGTATTGCGCAAGACTTACCTCAAGGCTGGGAAAAACTAGTGAGAGACTATGTTAACTACTTACCTAAACGCCTTGATGAATATGAAAAAATGGTCATGCAAAATGCCTTATTGAAAAAGCGCACTGTTGATGTTGGCGCTTATTCTAGCAAAGAAGCGTTGGAATGGGGCGTAACAGGGCCGGGTTTACGGGCGACGGGTTATGCGTGGGATCTGCGCAAGCAGCGGCCTTACGGCGGTTATGATCAATTTGATTTTGAAGTACCACTGGGTCACAAAGGTGATTGTTATGACCGATGCCGCGTGCGTGTTGAAGAAATGCGTCAAAGCATTCGAATTATCGAACAATGTTTAAATAATATGCCTGAAGGACCTTATAAAGCTGAGCATCCTCAAACAACGCCACCTGATAAGTCGCGCACAATGCAAGACATTGATACCTTAATTCCTCATTTTATTAATGTCACTTGGGGGCCTGTGATCCCCGTGGGGGAGGTGTCGATGTTTGTTGAAGCGACTAAAGGCATTATGGGTTACCACCTGATTAGTGACGGTAATACTATGAGTTATCGCACCCGAATTCGTACGCCAAGTTTCCCCCATTTACAAATGTTGCCCTTAATCAGCAAAGGACAAATGGTGGCGGATTTAATTGCCACTTTAGGCAGTATTGATTACGTCATGGCGGATGTAGATAGGTAAAAAAAGGTAGCTGAAGCTTTAGCCTCACACAACAGTGTTAATTTAAAAAAGGCACTCATGAAAAGTAACGATTGTAGTTTAGAGCAGACCATACCTAGCATTATGGTAACCGATGAAAAAATTGATTTTCGTCAGTACCTAAGCTCGGCTGAACTTACTGCTATTGAGCAGGAAGTGTCTATTATGGCAACCCGAGAAGCGGCAGGTATTGAAGCATTGAAAGTTGTGCAGCAGCACCGTGGTTGGATCAGTGATGAGAGCTTGATTGCTATTGCGCAATGTTTACATATTTCTAGTGCGCAATTAGAAGGCGTGGCGACTTTTTATAATCTAATTTATCGACAAAAAGTAGGCCATTACGTTATTCATTTATGCGACAGTATTAGTTGTCATTTAACCGGTTATGATGAAATTCTTGAAATAATTAAGCAGCACCTATCTATTGATTACGGTCAAACCACGGTGGATGGGCAGTTTACTTTATTATCAAATGTTTGTTTAGGCAGTTGCGATAAATCGCCCGCGATGATGATCAATAGCACACATTATCACTCACTTACTGCTGAATCTGTTATCGCAATTTTAAATGGTTTAAGTCAAAACGTGGAGCAAGCGCCATGATGGATAATAACTGGTTAGAAGCGGCACTAACTCAGGCGCTAACTAAGCCACTGACCCATTGGATTAACCTTGAACAACCACTTGATTTTAATAATTATATTAAAGCTGGTGGTTACATGGGTGCTATCAAGGCGCTAAAAGAATTCACGCCAAGAGAGGTGTTGACCATTGTTAGTGACTCAGGGTTAAAAGGTCGCGGTGGCGCTGGTTTTCCTACCGGTATGAAGTGGAGTTGCGTGCCAGCATTGCAAAAAAAATTACCGCTAAATCAAGACACTTCTACTCAAGAGAGTAGTTATTTGATCTGCAATGCGGATGAAATGGAACCGGGTACTTTTAAAGACCGTTATTTATTAGAAGGTGTGCCGCATCAGCTTATTGAAGCGATGATTATTGCTAGTTATACCATCAGCGCCAATAAAGCCTATATTTTTTTACGCGGTGAATATGTTCTTGCCGCCAAACGCTTGCAACAAGCTATTGACCAAGCTTATAAAAATAACTGGTTAGGGGAAAATATTCAAGGTACGGACTACCAATTAGATTTATATCTTCATACCAGTGCGGGTCGTTACATATGTGGAGAAGAAACCGCATTAATCAATGCTTTAGAAGGAAAACGGGCTATCCCTAGAGCTAAACCGCCTTTTCCACAAGTCAGTGGTTTATTTGGTAAACCCACCGTAGTCAATAATGTTGAAACCTTAAGCAACTTACCGCACATTTTAAAACATGGCAGTGCCTGGTTTAAAAGTTTGTCGCCTGATAGTGATGCGGGCACTAAATTGTATGCCGCTTGTGGTCAGGTAAAAAATCCGGGTGTGTGGGAGTTGCCGATGGGAGTCACTATTCGAACTTTACTTTATGAGTATGCCGGCGGCATGAGTGATGGCATGAAGCTAAAAGGTTTGTTACCTGGCGGCGCCTCGACTGATTTTTTAACTGAGCAGCACCTTGATACCCCTATGGATTTTGACTCAATCAGTAAAGCGGGCAGCCGTTTAGGTACCGGAGGTTTAATTGTTTTAGGTGATCAGCATTGTCCAGTGGCTATGGTACTAAATCTATTACGCTTTTTTGCTCAAGAGTCTTGCGGTTGGTGTACACCTTGTCGCGATGGTACGCCGTGGGTGGTCGAGATTTTAACCCGTATTGAACAAGGCAAAGCCAACCATGAAGATATCGCCCAATTGCATGAACTATGCGATTTTATGTGGTTAGGAAAAACCCACTGCGCGCTAGCACCGGGCGCTGTTGAGCCGCTAAAAAGCGCACTGCACTATTTTAAAGAAGATTTTGAACAGCATATTGAACAGGGTTGTTGTCCTTATGACAGCAGTTCAAGCGAGGGCAAGGAGGTTAGTCATGACGAATAAGAATAAAGATAATAATAAAAAAATCACCATTTACATTGATGATGTGCCTTATCAAGTCTCTGCGGATAATAATTTATTGGCGGGCGTATTATCGAATAAATTGAACTTACCCTATTTTTGTTGGCACCCTTCCATGGGTTCAGTAGGTGCTTGTCGTCAATGTGCCGTTACTCAATATAGGGATGAAAATGATACACGCGGCCGTATGGTAATGTCATGTATGACGCAAGTGACAGAGGGCATGCGCATTGGTCTTAACGATAAATCTTCAGTAAAATTTCGCGAACAAGTTATTGCCGCCATGATGACAAACCATCCTCACGATTGCCCTGTTTGCGCTGAAGGTGGTGAATGTCACTTACAAGATATGACGGTGATGACCGGCCACAGTGCTCGTCATTATCGCGGTGAAAAACGCACCTTTACCAATCAATACTTAGGTGAATTGGTTGGTCATGAAATGAATCGCTGCATTACTTGTTATCGTTGTGTACGTTTTTATAAAGACTATGCGGGCGGTAAAGACTTTGATGTTTTTGGCTCACGTAATCAGGTTTATTTTGGCAGGCAAAAAGAAGGGGTGTTAGAGAGCTCATTTAGCGGTAACTTAGTGGAAGTATGCCCAACAGGCGTGTTTACTAACAAGTTGTTTTCTGCGCATTATGCCCGTAAATGGGACTTGCAATCAGCCCCGTCGGTATGCGCTCATTGTTCCATCGGTTGTAATACTAGCATTGGTGAACGTTATGGCTCGGTTCGTCGGGTGATGAATCGTTATAATCATGATCTTAATGGTTATTTTTTATGTGATCGTGGTCGCTTTGGCATTGGCTTTGTCAATTCAAGCAACAGAATAAAAGCTATTAAAGGTATCAATAGCAAAGTTGGCGAGCCAACGATTGGTCTGTTCAAGGAGAAGAATTTTTCTACAGCCATGGCACAATACCGAGGTGAGAATTTCATTGGTATTGGCTCTGCTCGCGCTTCATTTGAAGCGAATCGTTTATTAAAATATTTAGTGGGTAAAGAGAATTTTTCTTTAGGTTATAACAACCTAGAAATGCAATTAGCGTTACGGCATAAACAACTGCTAGCTCAATATCCACAGCAAAGTTTAGCGGGCATAGAAAATAGAGTGCAACATGGTAATGGCGAAAAAGAACATGATTTAGTCTTGATTATTGGTGAGGTAATTGAGCAAACTGCGCCACGTTTAGCATTAACCATTAGACAAGTATTAAGAAACGCAGCGTTAGATAAGGCCGATAGTATTGGCGTTAAACACTGGCAAGACTCAGCGGTGCGAACTTATGCTGGAAATACCAGTACACCATTATTTTCATTACAAGCACAACCCAGTGAGTTTGATGATAATGCTAAGGGTGCTTTGGTGTTATCACCACAAAAAATAGTGAATTGTGTCTGTCGCTTAACACAAATGTTGCAAGATGACTTTGCCGTTAACGACACCGTGGTTTCACTGCGGGAGCAAGTAAACCCGGATGAACATCATTCAACTATCAAAGGTTCAGGCAGTGAAAGTTCGGGTAATAAAAGAGCAGGAGTAAAAAGTGATAATCATGAAAATAAATTTTTTCTACTACTTGCCCGCGCTATATCACAAGCAAAAATGCCCTTAATTGTCACTGGCTTAACCTTGAAGTCTCCTGAACTATTGCTTGCCATTGACGAACTAATGGCTTGTTTGTCACAAAAATCTCATGGTTTTTCACCGGAACTAACGGTTGTTGCACCTGAGTGTAATAGTGTCGGTAATCTGCATTTTCTTAGTGAACAGGCGCTGTCTATTGAGCAGGTGATCAAGCGTTGCACTGCTCAAAGCGAGTTATCAACCAGTGTAGTCATACTTGAGCAAGATCTTTCACAACTAAGCACAGCACAAAGACGACAATTGCGTCAGCACTGTAAAACCATGATCGTGCTAGATCATACCAATAACGAATTAACACAAGTTGCTGATGTAGTATTACCCGTCGCGGCTGTCAGTGAAAGTAGTGGTCACTTTGTTAATTTTCAAGGGCGATTACAGCGCTTTTCTTCGGTGCATATTGCCGTTAAACCTATTATGGAAAATTGGCATTGGCTCAGTCTATTAGCAACACACCTTTTCAATCACAAGGAAGTAAACTTCAATAGTTTAGTACAACTGCAGTCATTTTTTGCTAAACGTGGTGAGCCGTGGGCTTTACAAGTATTAACCTGCCAGAGCAAATCACAGCAACGCAGTAAAACTAATATGACAAATAAAAGTGTTGCTAGGCAAACTCATCGAGCCAGTGGTCGTACTGCAATGACGGCGAATCAATCAGTGCATGAAGTGAAAACCTACCTTGACAACCATCATAATAACGATGGTTTAACTTATTCTATGGAAGGTGCTAATGCGAATAAGAGCAGTAACATGCCTTATAGTTGGTCACCGGCATGGAATTCAAACCAGTCTATTTTTCAACACCAGCAAGAGGTTAATGGTGAGCTGATTAATGCCACTAATGAAAATTTGCTCAATCTAACGTTATCAGTTTTTTTCGATGAGTCGCCACAAGTAAGTGTCACCGACAAACTAGCGCAACTTTGGCCGGTATCTTCAGTAAAAACAGCGAGTGAATTAATACTGATTCAAAATTCACCTTGGTTTTTAGCTGATCAACAAACTAGGCGTTTACCTGAATTTATACTGATGTTTACTGGCAATACGGTGTCAATTGCTACTGATTTTGCCAAACAAAACAATATTCAAAGTTCAGATGTTTTAAAGCTAAATATTGATGAACAAATCATGTTGGCTAAAGTGAAGATAAATAAAAAACAGCCAGGTAACATCATCTTAGTTAGCTTGTTTGATTTACCGTTATCAAGAAATAATTTTTCACTTGCGGCACAAAACATTAGCATTGCAACCAGTGATGAAGTAGCTGAATTTGAGCAAACCGAGTTAGCTATAAAACAAGCCGCTCAACAAGAAAAATCGGCTATTTTGGCAAGATTGAAAAAACAAGATCAAACTATTCCTATTACGTTCTTTGATGATGTTAATGAGCCAAAAACTAAGGGAGCAGAACATGGCTGATATGGTGTTCAAACTTTTAGAAATAACGATTATCATTGCGCTACTTATTCCTATAGCCGCCATGCTAGTTTGGGTTGAGCGACGCATGATAGGTATTTGGCAAGACCGGCTTGGGCCTAATCGCGTTGGTCCTTTTGGTATCTTGCAATCCCTCGCTGATTTACTGAAAATTCTCGGTAAAGAAGACTGGATCCCTCCCTTTAGTGATCGTGCCGTTTTTGTACTTGCGCCTGTTATTGGCGCAGTTTGTGTACTAATGAGTTTTGCCGTTATTCCTTTTTCGCCCACTATTGGAGTCTCTGACTTAAATATAGGCTTATTGTTTTTTCTCGCGATGACCTCTTTAGCCGTTTATAGCGTGGTGTTAGCGGGCTGGGCTTCAAATTCTAAATATGCCTTGCTTGGCAGTATGCGGGCGGCGGCGCAAACAGTCAGTTATGAAGTGTTTATGGGGCTATCAGTCATGGGCGTGGTGTTATTAAGTGGCAGTTTTAATTTGCGAGAAATTGTTATCGCACAAGAAAACGGCTGGTTTATTCAAACGCAGTTTTTTGGTTTTGTGATTTTTTTAATTGCCGGTATTGCTGAAAGTCACCGTTTGCCATTTGATTTACCCGAAGCTGAAACTGAGCTAACGGCAGGCTTTCACACTGAATATTCAGGTTTGAAATTTGCCTTGTTCTTTCTTGGTGAATATTTAAGTGTCACCCTTATTTCAGCGATGTCGGTGGTATTGTTTTTTGGCGGTTGGTTGATGCCTGAGCCATTAGCGTCATGGTTGCCACCGCTGGCGTGGTTTATTCTAAAAATATCTTGTTTCATACTTTTTTTCATTTTATTGCGAACTTCACTGCCACGGCCTCGTTTTGATCAACTGCTCAGTTTTGGCTGGAAATATATGCTGCCCTTAGCGCTGATTAATTTATTAGCAACCGCCGCATTAAAATTAGGAGGCGTTTATGGTTGATGCAAAGCATAAACACGCTCATCAAGAGAAAAAACAGAACACATTAATCATGGCGGCTGATATGGTTTTTAGCCAATTAAGAACTATGGCTTTAGTGCTTAAACACACCTTTACTAAAGCAGATACGGTTGAATACCCAGAGCAAAAACCCTATTTAGCGCCTAGATACCGTGGTCGTATAGTACTCACCCGAGACCCTGACGGTGAAGAACGCTGTGTTGGCTGTAATTTATGCGCGGCGGCTTGTCCAGTTGATTGTATCGCCTTACAGCAAACTATTGACGATGACGGGCGAAAGCGTGCTGACTTTTTTCGCATTAATTTTTCGCGTTGTATTCTTTGTGGTTTTTGTGAAGAAGCTTGCCCAACCTATGCCATTCAATTAACCCCAGATGTTGAGTTAGCTGAATATGATCGACAAAACCTAGTCTATGAAAAAGAGCACTTACTCATTAAAGGAGTTGGTAAATACCCTGATTATAGTTTTTATCGCCATAGTGGTATTGCCGTTGATATTAATGGTGAGCGCAAAGCTAAAGGTGATGCTCAACAAGAGAAACCACCCGTTAATATTAAGGGGCTAATGCCATGAATACTAATTCTATAAGTACTGGCTCCATAAATACTGGCTCCATAAGTAATAGTTCAAATCATTTAATGATGGGCTTAGATCCTTTGCAATTGATGTTTTATTTTTCTGCTGCCCTGGCTATTGTTGCCAGTTTGAAAGTGATTACCGGAAAAAATACCGTGCATGCGTTACTTTATTTAGTAGTGTCATTGTTGGCAGTAGCGGTATGTTTTTATTTAATGGGCGCGCCATTTGCCGCTGGTTTAGAAGTCATTGTATATGCTGGTGCTATTTTGGTTTTGTTTGTCTTTGCTATTATGATGTTTGGCCTCGGCCGAGATGAAACCATCAATACGTCGCAATCTCACCCCTTTCAATTAAGCAATATCAGCCTTTGGTTGGGCCCAAGTCTCATTGCTATTTTACTACTGGCACAATTGATATTTGCCATTGATAACTCAGCAGTGCAAGAAAAACTAACATCAAATATTATTGAGGCGAAACAAGTCGGTATATTACTTTATGGACCGTATTTACTGGCAGTAGAAATTGCTTCGTTTTTACTGCTTGCCGGCTTAGTTGCCGGCTATCATCTAGCTAAACCCGATGGCATTAGTTTAGATAAAAGGGAAGGAACAGGAGGGCAGCCATGAGCGAAATTCCATTAACTCATGTGCTAATACTGGCGAGCATTTTATTTTGTATTGGTTTTATCGGGGTTATCGTCCGCAAAAATACTTTGTTTATGTTAATGAGCTTAGAAATAATGCTAAATGCTGTTGGTGTGGCTTTTATTGGTGCTGGCAGTGCATGGCAACAAGCCGATGGTCAGGTAATGTTTATCCTTATTTTAACGCTAGCAGCAGCCGAGGTAGCGGTGGGTTTAGCTTTGTTAATTCAAATGCAGCGACGTTTTAAATCCCTCAATATTGACTTGCTTAGCAAGTTAAAGGGGTAAACTATGTCAGATGTTGTGTTTTCCTCACAAACCGTATTAGCCTTACTGCCTTTTTATCCCTTGCTTAGTTTTTTATTACTAATAGCTTTTGGTAAACGCTTGTCTTGGCACTTGGCTGCAGCCTTGAGTGTTGGCGCGATGGCATTAAGTGCACTATCTAGCGTTATTGTTATTAATCAGCTTTCTGCTATTCCTTCTGCCTTACCACCGGTAATAACTGTGCATTTGTGGCATTGGTTTGAGTTAAGCCTAACAGGTAGTGCCGCAGCGAAAAGTGCTGCGGCGCAAATTAATATCAGTTTTTATCTTGATGGCTTATCGGCAGTGATGATCTCAGTTGTCACCGGCATAGGTTTACTGATTCATATTTTTGCCGCTGCTTATATGAAAGATGATGAAAATTTTACCCGTTTCATGGCTTACATGAATTTGTTTATCGTTGCTATGTTGATTTTAGTGTTGGCTGATAACTTAGTGCTGCTCTATTTAGGTTGGGAAGGAGTAGGGCTGTGTAGCTTTTTACTTATTGGCTTTTGGTACAAAGAAAAAGCCAATGTACTGGCCGCTAGAAAAGCTTTTATTGTTACTCGTATTGGTGATACTGCCATGGCAATAGGGCTATTTATGCTTTTTAAAGAGCTAGGTCAGTTAAATATTAATGAGTTAAATGCAGCGGCTAACGTATTGTGGGTTGCCGGTGATGAAGCACCTTATTGGATAGCCTTGTTATTGTTAGGTGGAGCGGTCGGAAAATCAGCACAACTGCCTTTGCAAACTTGGTTGCCTGATGCTATGGCAGGGCCAACGCCAGTTAGCGCGCTAATACATGCCGCTACTATGGTAACGGCGGGGGTGTATTTAATTGCGCGTATGAATGGCATATTCTTACTTGCGCCTGAGGTGATGAATTATGTTGCTTGGCTTGGCGCAGCCACCTTACTACTGGCAGGTATTGCCGCTCTTGCGCAAAGTGATATTAAACGGGTGTTAGCTTATTCAACCATGAGTCAAATTGGTTATATGATGTTGGCGTTAGGCGCTGGCGCATTTTCTTCAGGTGTTTTTCATTTAATGACCCATGCCTTTTTTAAAGCGTTATTATTTTTAACGGCGGGCGTTATTATCTTGGCGCTGCACCATCAACAAAATCTTTTTAAAATGGGCGGTTTGTTAAAACGTTTGCCTGTTGACCCTGTGTGAATGCGGTTTCTGCGCGGGACATTTCTCGCTGCGCTGCTCTCAAGTTGATTGCCGCCGAGTCTTCGGCTTTCTGACTCTGCAGTTGTTCCTGTCTGGAGGTGATGCGCTGCCTTTCCAGTTCGACCTGCAAGGATGATTGCCTTGCCTGTTCTTGCAGCAATTGATTCTGTAACGCTGGGC